>NZ_LWGH01000214.1:0-14794 GCF_001635395.1 Sulfitobacter sp. HI0129
TGGATATGAGAGCGATCATCTGACGCTGATGCAACGCGACAAGCTGGAGGATTTCCTGCAACCGCTCACCATGGTGGACCTTTTCGAGACGACGATGCGCCAGCGCATGCACAAGTCCGAAGCGGAGATCGCGCTCATCCGGCAGTGTGCCGCCATAGCGGACGTGGGCGGCTACGCGATCCGCGATGCCGTCCGGATCGGCACGCGAGAGATCGACGTCGCCATGGCCGGGCGCGATGCGATGGAACTGGAGATCGCCAAACGCTTTCCGGACGCCGAGTACCGCGATACCTGGGTTTGGTTTCAATCGGGCATCAATACCGATGGGGCGCACAACCCCGTTACGGCCCGGCAGATCGAGCGCGGCGATATCCTGTCGCTCAATACTTTCCCGATGGTATCGGCCTATTATACGGCGCTCGAACGCACGATGTTCGCCGGAGAGGTCGACCCGGCCAGCCTGAAGATCTGGGAAGCGAACGTTGCCGCGCATGAGTTCGGGATGAGCCTGCTGAAGCCCGGTGCGAGCTGTTCGGAGGTCACCCGGCAGATCAACGATTTCCTGCAAGAACGTGACCTTTTGCAATACCGTACCTTCGGCTACGGCCATTCCTTCGGGGTATTGAGCCATTATTACGGACGTGAAGCTGGCCTGGAACTGCGCGAGGATATCGATACCGTGCTGGAACCGGGCATGGTCATTTCCATGGAACCCATGCTCACCCTCGGCGAAGGCCAGCCCGGGGCGGGCGGCTACCGCGAGCACGATATCCTCGTCATTACCGACGAAGGCAACGAGAACATCACCGGCTATCCCTATGGGCCGGAGTTCAACGTCGTGGGCTGAACGGGCAGGGACCGGCCCCGATGGCCGGTCCCACCGTCGCAAAACGCGCGAAACTTCCTATATCTTGGTTGTCGCAGCCGATAGACCGGCACGGATAGGTCACCGCCGGAAGGAACCGAGATGAAGATCGCAAAATGGGTGTTCTGGATTTCCCTGTGGGCGCTTGTCGCCGCGTTTTTCCATTATACCCTGCCGCAGACGGATATCGTCCGCATTACCGATACCTATGAAAAGCGGATAGATTTCGGCGCGAACTCCTTGTTCTGGGCCCAGGCTGACGCGGGGGCGGACGGTTCGATGCAGAACCGGGATGTATTCTTTATCCAGACACGCCGCGCGGACGGCGATGTGATGGTTTACCGCAACGAGGATACCGGCTGGGGCTGGCCGCCTTATTTCAAGTTCGATACCGCGAATCTGCAAGCGGAAGCGGCTGACCTGCGGTCCGTATCGGGGGCACCTGTCTATGTGGCGCTGAAGCACTACGGCTGGCGTAACGAGCTGTTCTCGATCTATCCGAACGCCGTCTCCTTGCGCGTCGTGGATGGGCCGAATGCCTCGAAGGGCATTCCCTTTGTCAGCATCATCGTGCTGACCCTGTTTCTGGCGTTGGTCTACGCTGTCTGGGTACGCTGGCGGCGGTTCCGCGACGCCCGTGTGAACCCGGCATTGGAGCGGATGGAGGAAGACCTGTCGGCCCGGCAGGGGCGGCTGGCCGCATGGTGGCGCGACCGTCGCAAAGACAGGTGATGCTCCGGGGGCACCTGAAACTGACCCCCGAGGGCTTTTCGCGGTGCTGTCGGAGCCTCCGGCGGGAGTATTTGGAAAAGGGTGAAGGGGCGGCCGATTTAACCTTCGCGTGCGACCATGCGGCCCATGCGGCGACCGCCGAGGATGTGCACGTGCAGGTGCGGTACGTCCTGAACCCCGTGCTTGCCCGCATTGGCGATCATGCGAAACCCTTCCCCCTGATCGAGGGCGACGCCTTCCTTTCGGCAGACTTCAGAAATGGCGCGGGTATAGTCGATGATCTCAGCCTCGGAGGCCTCTGCCGCGAAGTGATCGTAGCTGACGTAGGCACCCTTGGGGATTACCAGCACATGCACCGGCGCCTGCGGTTCGATATCGCGGAAGGCGAGGCTGTGTTCGGTTTCATGAACCGTGTCGTTCGGAATTTCTTTCCGCAGGATCTTCGCGAAAATGTTCTGGTCGTCGTAATTGTAGCCCATCGGGGTCCTCAATCTGCAAACAGGTAGTCGGTTTCGGCGATCTGTAGCGCCTTTTCATGGGGAATGTTCAGGAAGCGGCCAAGGGAGACGGCGTTTTCCTCCAACGAGGCGCTTTCGCGCATCCGGTCGTGGTTTTCGAACTGTGAATCGCGAATGCGGTCGGATTCATGAACCATGTCGTTGCGGATCGTCGGCAGCAGCCGGTTCAAGGTGTCCTGCGATGTCCGTTCCCCCGCGAGGCCGACACGCATGGCGTGGCCGGTCAGGTAGTCATCTGAGAACTGGCATTCGATTTCGAGGATCCGGGTGATCGAGCGGTCGGAGGCGAAATCGTTCAGCAGGTCGAGGTTGCCCGGGTCCATACAGACGATCAGCCGGTCGGTCTGGTAGTAGTCGAACAGCATGCGCATCAGGGCCCGGCGGTGGCGGGTGCGCTTTTCGAGCGTGTTTTCCAGCCCGCCGAGGTCGGGCAGGGGGGTGTGCTCTTCGTTGAAGAGGTATTCGATGGCGGGCAGGTTCGTCAGTTGGCGAATACGGTCCAGCACGCGTTTGGCCACGTGCCATTTCTTGCAGACCACGATCAGCAGTTCGCGTTCCCGCCCCAGCGTGCTTTCGGTTTCCCAGAAGCGGGTCACGAAACGCCGCCCGATGCGCCCCCGGCCCGTCAGGAATTTGAAGAGCGACCGGCCTTCGTTGCTGATCTCAAAAGGCACGCCTTCGGCCGCGTAGAGCAGACCGAGGCGACGTTTCAGGTCCTGCGCCTCGGGGCTGATCTTGCGGGCGAAGAGGTAATCCTGACTCAGCAGCAGATCGTAGTGATCGTCATAGAAGGTTGTTGGCATGCCGTAGTCGGTGAACATCAGGAACGTCAGCGTGCGCGAACGAATTTCGGTATCCGGCACGAGATGGCGCACGAGGGTTTGAAAGAAGGTTTCATCCGGGATCCATGTGGTGCGAAAAAAGCGCGTGACATCGCGCCGTTCCTTCAGGAAATCCAGCAGTGCCTCGATCGTGCGGCGCCGCAGGCACCACCACTGGCTGCCGATCTGGACCTGGATGTCTTCCGGGATCGGGCGGGTCAGGCCCAGCCGTTTCTGAAGGGCGAACATCGTGTAGAAGCGCTTTTTCTGTGTTCGTTCGTTGAACCAGTGCCGGTAGATCAGCCGTTCCTCGCGCCAGCCTGTCTTGATCCAGTCGCTGGCGAAGTAGTCGAAGCTTTCGATGAAGTCGCAATCGTTGTCGTCGAGAAACTGGTGGGTGTATTCGGCCGACTTGATCGCCATGCAGTCCCCCGACAGCATGTAGAAATGGGTCGCGCGGGGGAAGGTTTCGACCGCCGATTGCACAGCGTAAAGCGTTGCCTGCACCAGCGACCATTCGCCCCAGCCGCAGCGGATGCGTTTCCTGGCGAAGGTAACGTTGGGATTGTCCGCCAGCGCCTTCTGGATCTGCGCGAAATGCTTGGGATCAGCGCTCGCGTCAAAGTGGATGGACATATAGTCCCCCACGGCGGTCAGGCGTTCCGCCTGCCTGATGATGGCGACGGGGTCCTTGTGGCACAGCAGGATATAGGCAATTTTTGCCATGCGCGAAACGAACTGCCCTCAGTGGTGCTTTTGTTGAACTAGATAATCGTGAAGACCGATTGAATAAACCGCATTTCTTTGCTTTTTTATGCGGGTCACGATCTGTTGCCATAAAACAGACGCAAGGTGGAAGGCGAGTGGTGCTATGGGTTTTCCCGGAACGTGGATGACGGAAAGCGAAAGCATGGTGTACCGCGTGGTGCCCAAATGCGCTTGTTCCACCATCGGTCAGATCATGTTCTATTCGGATCACGGCGCGTTTTTCGACGGCGATATCCACGACGCGAAGGCAGGGCTGCACAAATGGGCGCTCGATGCGTCGCAGGGTCCGATCGTGGAGAATGTGACCCGACATAAATCCTTTGCCTTCACCTGCGTGCGCAACCCCTACACCCGGGTGCTCAGTTCTTTTTTCGACAAGATCTGCGGCATTCAGCGCAACGGAAAGCGCTATCGGGGCAAGCTGGTGCCGCTGCTGGTCCAGAAGTACGGGATCGAAGTGGGCGGCGGCGACGGCAAGCAGGAGTTCGACCAGATCGCCAGTTTCCGCCGTTTCCTGCTGTTCGCGCGGGACACCATTCGGTGGCGGCGCCCGATGGATCCGGATATCCACTGGTCGGCGGAATCAGGGCATGTCAGCACGTTCATTGCCAATGGCGGGACCTACGACAAGATCATCTGGACGGAGGATTTCAACGGCGGCATGCAAAGCGTGCTGGACGCAGTCGAAACCCCGCATCCCGTGGACCTTGCCCAGATACCGCGCTTCAACGAATCCGAAGGGCACGGCCCCAAGCGTGCGCATCCTGTCGAGGATTATTTCGACGATCTTTCGATGCACCTCGTGCGGGAGATCTACAAGCGAGATTTCGACCTGTTCAAATACGACTTCGACAACCCGTCGAACAAGATGCCAGTGGGTGAGATCGACCTCGCTGAAGTGCATGCCAAGCTGGGTGACTGACCCCGCCTTTCTTCACATTCCTGTCAAGGTCAGGCCCTGATGGATTTGAATGCCCTGATTGCCCAGTTCGGGCTTATTGCCCTGTTTCTGGGGTGCTTCCTCGAGGGGGAGTCGGCGGCCATCACGGGCGGCGTGCTGGCGCACGGGGGCTTCCTGCCGCTTTGGCAGGTGGTCATCGCCATCGCGGCGGGTGCATGGACTGCGGACAACCTGATATTTTACGCAGGCCACCGCTATCGCACCCATCCCCGGGTCATCAAACTGTCGCAGAAACGGATGCTGGGCCGGATTTTGCGCCATGTGGGCGATCATCCTTACGTGGTGACGGCCCTGTTCCGCTTCATTCCCGGCATGCGCATCCTCGCGCCCTTGGCGCTGGCGCATACGCGGGTTTCCTACACATCCTATGCGGCCATCACGCTTGTCGCGTCGTCGCTCTGGGCGCTTTTCTATGCCACGCTGGGGCAGGCGTTCGCGATCCTTCTAGCGCGGCTTTACGGCGAATTGGAGCAGCGGGAGGTCATCGTCATTGCCGGGACGCTGGCCGCCGCCGGGCTTCTGCCGCTACTGATCCGTTATGTCCGGTCGCGCAAAGGGGGTTAAAGCCCGCCTTTCCGAATGATGTCAGCGACCCGCCGGCCGACAGCGGCGCTGCCCTTGACGGAAGGATGGATGCGGTCGGCCGAATGATAGGATTTGTCCCCATAAGGCACCAGGTCCTCCAGGGACAGGAAGGTGACGCCTTCATCCGCCGAAGCCATCTGCGCGATCCGCGCCTCCATCCGGTCGCCCAGCGACTTGCAGTGATCGATGGGCGAACCGAAGCCCGGGCTGCGCAGGTAGCCCACGTAAATGACCCGGGCATTGGTCGCCCTGATCCGGCGTACCAATTTCGGGATCTCGCCTTTCTTGCCGTCTGCAGAGATCAGCCGTTCCATGGTGCCGGTGCAAAGCAGGCAACCGCAGCCCAGCCACAGGTCATTGCCGCCGCCGTTCAGGATCACCCATTCCCACGGGCCGGGCACGAACTGTTTGGGGATGCTCATGCCGAGCGCGCCGGAAATGGGCAGCATATAATGCATCTGCGCTCCCACGACGGAGCGGTCGAGCACGGGAACGCCGAGTTCAGCCTCTAACATGTTGGAGACGGAGCGTTTTTCCCCCACGTTCGAGGCGAGCAGCGAATCTCCAAGTGTGATGATCCGGGCGCCTTTCTCGCTCCCCACCCGTTCCGAACAGGAAACCAGTACAAAGGTCAGTGTCAGCAATAGTGCGAGGTGTCTGAGCACGTTGGGCATGTCGGTATCCTTGGCTATGTTTCAGCAGTGCAGGAGGTGACGACTAAAGGCCGCAAAGATGGCGAATCTATGCTCCCCTTCGGGAAAGATACGGGTAAGGAGGTGCGCTGGCCAATGCGTCCTCCGCTCGGAGCGGCGCGCGCTTGCGTCCTTCCTGTCATCGCCCTACATCGGGGGGCATGGCGCAGGTAAAATCATCTTCGAAATCCGATCCGAACTACAAGGTGATCGCGGAAAACCGCCGCGCCCGCTACGATTATGCCATCGAGGACGACATCGAATGTGGCATCGTGCTGGAAGGGTCCGAGGTCAAATCCCTGCGCATGGGCGGCTCCAATATCGCGGAAAGCTATGCGGCGGTGGAAGATGGCGAGCTGTGGCTCGTCAACAGCTATATCGCCCCCTACAAGCAGGCAAAGACCTTCGGCCATGACGAACGACGCCGGCGAAAGCTTCTGGTGTCCCGCAAGGAAATGGCGAACCTCTGGAATGCGACCCAGCGCAAGGGCATGACGCTCGTTCCTCTGGTGATGTATTTCAACCACCGGGGAATGGCCAAGATCAAGCTGGGCATCGCCAAGGGCAAGAAGAACCACGACAAACGAGAAACCTCGGCCAAGCGCGACTGGGCGCGGCAGAAGGCCCGCCTGCTCAAGGATCACGGTTGAACAAGGGCGGGGCGGGCGCTCTTGTCAGGGGCAGCGCGCGGCGGTAGGCAGAGGCACATCCGCTGCAAGGGGGGCTGCCCATGCCTGACGATCCCAAGACGCTGGTCTCGACGGACTGGCTTGCCAAACACCTCAAGGACCCTGATCTGCGCCTTTTGGATGCGTCATGGTACCTGCCCGACGCGGGGCGCAATCCGAAAGCCGAATACGAGGCTGCCCATATCCCCGGCGCGCGCTTTTTCGATATCGACGATATTTCCGACGGTCGCTCCGACCTGCCGCATATGGCGCCACCGGTCGAAAAGTTCATGTCGCGGATGCGCGCCATGGGCGTGGGCGACGGGCATCAGGTCGTGGTCTACGATGGGGCCGGGCTCTTGTCGGCGGCGCGGGTCTGGTGGCTCTTCAAGCTCATGGGGCAGGAAAATGTCGCCGTTCTCGACGGGGGGCTGCCCAAGTGGGTGGCCGAAGGGCATCCGACCGAGGACATGCCGCCCATTCCGCGTGACAGGCACATGACAGTGCGTCTGCAGAACCAACTGGTGCGGGACGTCACCCAAGTCGCGCAGGCGGCCAAGCTGGGCAATCCACAGATCGTCGATGCGCGATCACCGTCACGGTTCCGGGGCGATGCGCCCGAGCCGCGCGCGGGATTGCGGGCGGGGCATATTCCCAGCGCGCGCAACCTGCCCTACACCGAGCTTCTGAACGATGATCAGACCATGAAGGACGGCGATGAATTGCGCGCGGCGTTCGAGGCCGCAGGCGTGGACCTGTCGCGCCCAGTCATCACCTCGTGCGGGTCCGGCATCACCGCCGCGATCCTCGCCCTCGGGCTTGAGCGATTGGGCCATCGGGATTGGTCGCTTTATGACGGGTCCTGGGCGGAATGGGGCATGGCGCCCACCATGCCCATCGCCAAGGGGGAGGCTTCGTAATGTTTGAAACGCTCAAGGCGCAGCCTGCTGACAAGATACTCGCCCTCGTTCAGGCCTATCGGGATGACCCGCGTGAGACCAAGATCGATCTGGGCGTGGGCGTCTACAAGGATGCGAACGGGCTGACCCCGGTCATGCGCGCCGTGAAAACCGCGGAGCACCGGCTCTGGGAGGCTCAGGATACCAAGGTCTATACCGGCCTTGCCGGGGACCCGGCTTTCGCCGATGCGATGATCGGGCTGATCCTAAGCGATGCAGTGCCGCGGGAGACTGTCGCCGCGGCTGCGACGCCCGGGGGGACCGGGGCAGTGCGTCAGGCGTTCGAACTGATCCGGATGGCACGGCCCGAGGCGCGCGTTTTCGTGTCAGACCCGACATGGCCAAACCATTTGTCCATCCTGTCCTACCTCGGGATGGAAGTCGTGCCTTACCGGTATTTCGATGAGGAAACGCGCGGCGTCGATTTCGACGGCATGTGCGCCGATCTGCGTAAGGCGCGCGCGGGCGACGTGGTGCTGCTGCATGGCTGCTGCCACAATCCAACCGGCGCCAATCCGACGGATGCGGAATGGGACACGGTGATCGAAATCCTCCGCGAAACGGGCGCCCTGCCGATGATCGACATCGCCTATCAGGGTTTCGGTGACGGATTGGATGCGGATGCCGCCGCCACGCGGAAAATCGCGGCGGCGGTGCCCGAATGCCTGATCGCGGCGAGCTGTTCGAAGAATTTCGGCATCTACCGCGAACGCACCGGGCTGCTCATGGCCATTTCCGCGGAACCCGCGGCGCGTGGCCTGAATCAGGGAACGCTGGCTTTCCTCAATCGGCAGAATTTTAGCTTTCCGCCCGATCACGGGGCGCGCGTGGTGACCATGATCCTGCAGGACGAGGCGCTGCGGGCCGGTTGGAAGGCAGAACTGGAAGAGGTGCGCAACACGATGCTGGGGCTGCGCCGCCAGCTTGCCGATACGCTGCGCGATCTGTCCGGGTCGGACCGCTTCGGATTTCTGGCGCAGCATCGGGGCATGTTTTCCCGGCTCGGCACCACCCCCGACAAGGTGGAGGAGCTCAGGGCAAAGCACGGGATTTACATGGTCGGCGACAGTCGCATGAACATTGCGGGCCTCAACAGCCAGACCGTACCGATCCTTGCGCGGGCAATCGTCGAGGTGGGTATCTGACGCTCCCCTTCTCATGATCGAAAATACTTCCGCCGGAGGCATCCAAACGGAAAACCCGCGCTCGACGGCGCGGGTTTTCTCTTTTCTTGGACGGACTGGATGGATCAGCCGCGGGCGAACTCCGGATAGGCTTCCATGCCCAGCTCGCTCATGTCGAGGCCGGTGATTTCCGCTTCCTCGTCGACGCGGATACCCATGGTCGCCTTGAGGATCAGCCAGACCACCAGCGATACACCGAAGACGAAGGCCCCGATCACCGCGAACCCGATGATCTGTGTCACGAAGGACGTGCCTGCCGTGTAGACGGGTACCACGAGCGTGCCCCAGAACCCGGCTAGCAGGTGCACGGGGATTGCGCCGACGACATCGTCGATCTTCAGCTTGTCGAGGAACGGCACGGTGAATACGACGATCACACCGCCCACGGCGCCGATCCAGAGCGCCCCGAAGAGGGTCGGGTCAAGCGGTCCGGCGGTGATGGAAACCAGACCGGCGAGTGCACCGTTCAGCACCATGGTCAGGTCGACCTTGCGGTACATGACCTGTGTCAGCACCAGTGCGGCAACGGCACCCGCTGCGGCGGCCATGTTGGTGTTGGCGAAGATCTGCGCCACGGCATCCACGTCTTCGATCGTTCCCATCGCCAGCTGGGACGCCCCGTTGAAGCCGAACCAGCCGAGCCACAGGATGAACGTTCCCAGTGTGGCCAGCGCGAGGTTCGAGCCGGGCATCGGCACGACGCGACCATCCTTGGCGAACTTGCCAAGGCGCGGCCCCAGCACGATGGCCCCGGCCAATGCCGCGAAACCGCCTGTCGCATGGACGAGTGTGGAGCCCGCGAAGTCCGAGAAACCCATCTGGCTCAGGAAGCCCGCACCCCACTGCCAGGATGCTTCGATCGGATAGATGAACCCGGTCAGCACCAGCACGAAGATCAGGAAGGGCCAGAGCTTCACGCGTTCGGCCATGGTGCCGGAAACGATGGAGGCGGTCGTGGCGCAGAACATCAACTGAAAGAAGAAATCGGAGGCATTGGAATAGCCGCCGGCGTCGATCGTCGTCTTGACGTCCTTCGTGCCGAAGCCCCCCAGCACATCCTGAATGATCCAGCCATCGCCGGGATACATCAGGTTGTAGCCGACCAGCCAATACATGATTGCCGCGAGCGAGAAGAGGCCGATGTTCTTGGTCAACTGCGTGGTCACGTTCTTGGCCCGCACCAGCCCGGCTTCGAGCATGGCAAAGCCGGCGGCCATCCAGAACACGAGGAAACCCCCGATCAGGAAAAGCAGCGTGTTGAAGATAAAGGTCGTGTCGGCCAGAGTAGCGAATTCGGTATCCTGGGCGACGGCCAGGGAGGGGGCCAAGGCTAGCCCGGCGGCAAGTATGTAGCGGTTCGGGGATGTCATTTTCATTTCCTTGAGAGTTTGCATCAGATGGCTTCGTCGCCGGTTTCACCGGTCCGCACGCGCAGCGCCTGCTCCACGTCCAGTACAAAGATTTTGCCGTCGCCGATCTTGCCGGTGTGGGCGGCCTTCGCGATGGTCTCGACCATCTGTTCCGCCACTGCGTCGGCAACGACCATTTCGATTTTGATCTTGGGGACGAAGTTCACGACGTATTCGGCCCCCCGGTAGACTTCCGTGTGGCCGGATTGCGCGCCGAAGCCCTTGATCTCGGTGACCATGAGGCCGCGTACACCCGCGTCTGTCAGCGCCTCGCGGACCTCTTCCAGCTTGAACGGCTTGATGGTTGCTATGATGAGTTTCACCCTTGGTGCCCTTTCCGTTGGCAGGCTAAACCTGCATTTCGCTGCTGCAGCAAAGTGCGGATCGGTTCATACGGGAAGAGGTTGGGGCGGCGCGCGAACAGCTTGTCGCACCTTGCCGCACAAAAAATAGGCACATGCAAAATTGTGCCCAATTATGCGGCAAATACTGGTCGGCAATGTCGTGCCTATTCGCTAAACATTCCCCGCGGAGATCGATAAGATGCGCGCAAATCAGGCCCGGGCAGGCAGTACATGAGCGATTCATCCAAGCGGAAACGACCCCTCGTCGCAGACAAGCGGTATAACAAGAATGCGCGCAAGAAGACCGCCGCGACCACGCGCAAGTCCGCTGCAAAGGGGGGCAGGAGCCGTCGTGCAGCGCCGCGCAGGCCGCGCAGACGTGGTCCGCTTGGCTGGTTGAGTGCGCTGGTCGCGTGGATCATGCGCCTGATCTGGACGATCACCTGGCGTGTGACGGCAGTTGCAGTGCTCGTGCTCGCGCTGGCGGTCGGCTATATCTACACGACCCTGCCGCCGCTGGAGGCGCTTCTCGATGGGCGCGCGCGCGGATCGGTCACCCTGCTCGACCGCGAAGGCGATGTCTTTGCGTGGCGCGGGGATCAATTCGGCGGCGTGGTCACCGCCGACAGCGTGTCGCCCCATCTGCGCAATGCGGTCATCGCCACTGAAGACCGGCGTTTTTACCGTCATTTCGGCGTCAGCCCACGGGGCATCGCGTCAGCCATTCGGATTAACCTGAGCGAAGGGCGCGGGCCGCTTCAGGGCCATGGCGGCTCGACCATCACCCAGCAGACGGCGAAACTTCTCTGCCTGGGCGAACCTTATGAACCGTCCAGTGGCCAGACCGAAAAGGAATACGAAGCCGAATGCCGCCGCAACTCGCTGCAGCGCAAGGCGAAGGAAGCGCTCTTCTCCATGGCGATGGAGGCCAAGTATTCGAAGGACGACATCCTGTCGATCTATCTCAATCGTGCCTACATGGGCGGCGGTGCATTCGGGGCCGAAGCGGCATCCCAGCGGTTCTTCGGAAAGCCCGCTGCGGCGGTGACGCCCGCCGAAGGCGCCATGCTGGCGGGTTTGCTGACCGCGCCGACCACCCTGTCGCCCACCAACAACCTTGACCGTTCGCAGGAGCGCGCGGCCACGGTGATCCGCCTTATGCGGCAACAGGGCTACCTCAGTGAGGCCGAAGCGCAAGACGCCATCGCCAATCCTGCTCAGCTGTCGGAGGCCGCGGAGGCGGAAGCGGGTGGCTATTTCGCCGATTGGGTCATGTCTTCCGGCCCTGAATTCTTCACCCGGAACACGACCGAGGACGTCATCATCAAGACGACGCTGGATCAGCGCATCCAGAAGGCGGCAGAGGACGGTCTGCGTGCCATCTTCGAAAACAAGGTGCGCGAAGGATCGAAGGCGCAGGCCGCGATTGTCGTGATGTCTGCCGATGGCGCCGTTCGCGCGCTGGTGGGGGGGCGCAAGACAAAGGTGGCGGGGGCCTTCAACCGGGCAACGCAGGCCATGCGCCAGACCGGTTCGGCCTTCAAGCCCTTCGTCTACGCCGCCGCTCTCGATCTGGGCTATTCCCCGAACGATCTGGTCGAGGATGCGCCTTACTGCCTGAATATTCCCGGCTCCGGTGAATGGTGCCCGAAGAACTATACCAACAACTTCAAGGGGGCGGTCACCCTGACCGAGGCCCTCAAGGAATCGCTCAATATTCCGGCGGTCAAGATTTCGGAGAATGTGGGACGTGAGATCGTCAGTCAGGTCGCCTCTCAGTTCGGGATCAAGAGCGATCTGGCCGCGGGGCCGGCGCTGGCGCTGGGCGCCTCCGAAAGCACGCTGCTGGAGATGACGGGTGCCTATGCCGGTATCCTCAATGGCGGCTCCTCTGTCACGCCTTACGGTCTGATCGATCTGCGCCTGTTGGGGGATTCAGAACCGCTCATGGGGACAGGCGGCGGCATCGGTGAACGGGTGATTCAGGAAGAAGCGGCGCGCCAACTGGTCTACATGATGGAAAAGGTCATTTCCGAAGGGACGGGCCAGCGTGGGCAGTTCGGGGGCCGGGAACTCGCCGGGAAAACCGGTACGACGTCGGCTGCCAAGGACGCATGGTTCATCGGGTTTTCCGCCGACTATGTGACCGGTGTCTGGATGGGGTATGACGACAACACCCCGTTGGAGGGGGTGACGGGGGGCGGCTTGCCCACTGACATCTGGCGTGAGGTCATGTTGCGCGTGCACGAAGGCCTGCCAATGAATCCCCTGCCGATGATGACGCCCCTGCCCAGCACGCGCTACACCGAAGCGCAGCCGACGCAACCCGCCGCGCCCGCCCAAGGAAGCGCCCCACGGCGGAACGACACGATCATCGATCAGGTGTTGCGGGATATCTTCGGCAGCCCGTCGAGCAACCCGGGCGCATCGGGTACAGCACCTCAGCGAGGGGATCGCTGACCTTGAAAGCGGTTGCCCGGCTGCAGCTATGCGGTGCGTAAGGCTGCCCGTCAGCCCGCGCGGCTGAGATCGGCTGTCATCTGATCGATGTCGCCCCCGCGCCGATCCAGCATGGCACCGATTTCGGCCCGCTCCGTCAGCAGAAGGTTCACGCCTTCGATGAACATGTTGAAGAACTGGCCGCGCCCCGATTTGTCGGAAACGAGGAAAATAACCTCGATCGGGCTTTCGCCCCGAAGATAGGCCGTCGTCTTGATCTCGTACCCGGGCTTGATCCGCCGCGCGCCCTCAATCTCGATCCGTCCGCCGATGAATTGCTTGAACCGCTTGCCATATTTACGGGAGATATATCCCGCGAATGCGTTGGCGAACGCCTGCTTCTGTGCCGCGGTCGCCTGGCGACCGTCCGCACCCAGCGCATATTGGGCCATGATGCCCACATCGGCGTAGCGCAGGAAAAGCTGTTCGAATTTGCCGATCATGGTGGCCTCTGACCCGCCTGCCGCGATGACGGCATCGATGTCCGCCACGAGCTGCCGGATGAAGGCCGTCGACTCTTCGGCGCTCAGCGCGAAGGCGGGGCGCGCGAACAGCCCCCATGCCGCGGCCCCCGCCAGAAGGGCGCGGCGTGTGGTGTCAGTTCGCATAGGGATCGTCATACTCAAGCTCCGTGGCGGTGGCGCGGGACAATTCGTAGCGGCGCTTTTGCAGATAGATAAGCCGCGCCTGCGCATAGCTGTCCGCGCTGTTGTTAAGAACATCGTCGATCACGTCACCCCGCCGGGAGGTCTTGAACACCCGGTCCGCAATGCTGGCCAAGGGGCCGACGTAACGTTCGGGGCTATCCAGAACATAGGTCAGCGGATTGGTGAAGAGGTCGACCACCCGACCGGCGGCATCCCGCTGCGTAGAGGGGCCGATTACCGGCAGTTCCAGATAGGCGCCTTCGCCCACACCCCAGACATGCAGCGTTTCGCCAAAATCGGTTTCGACGTCGCGCACGCCGAATTCCCCCGCCACATCGATCAGCCCGCCGATCCCGACGACGCTGTTGACGGCGAAACGGGAGACGGCGATCCCGGTATCCGCCAGATCGCCCTGCAACAGGCTGTTCACGGCCATCTGCGGCATGGCGAGGTTGTCAGCGACGTTGTGAACGAGGTGTTGCACCTCTGGCGGCACGCGGGACGCGACACCGCCCGTGCCGGAACCGGCAAGCCGCTTGTTGAAGTCATGGACCTGCCTGTTGCGCGCCTCATAGGGGTCGTTGATAGCGCCGTCCCCCGCGGGAATGGTCGGCGCGGCACAGCCCGCCAGCGTCAGGCCCGCCATCAGCAGAATGGAAAAGCCCGTGCGGGGCCGCGAGGAAATGAGGTGCTTCAAAGAGGTCTCCTGTCCGGCGTGACGATCTGGTTTCCGCTAAACGATGCGGCGGGAATGGCAGACAACCGTTCCTTTACCCCGCCATGACAGTTTCGGGAAGTGACCGGCCGCACATCCGGGTCAATCTATCCGGGGAAGGGACCCGATGCACCACGAAAACGATTCCGGCAGCGGGCCGCGCACGACGCGGGGGCTGATTTTCGCCGTCGTGTTCTTTGGCGTCTTCACCAACCTCCTTACCCTCACCGGGCCGCTTTACATGCTGCAGGTCTATGACCGGGTGCTTGGTTCCGCTTCTGTCGAAACGCTCGTCTCGCTGACCCTGCTCATGGTGTTTCTTTACGCAACAATGGCGGTGATCGACTGGGGGCGCTGCAGGATCATGTGGTTCCTCGCTGCGGAATGGCGCCGGGGGGCCGAAGCGCGGGCCTTCGATGCGGATATG
>NZ_LWGH01000215.1:0-4215 GCF_001635395.1 Sulfitobacter sp. HI0129
CATCGAAGGTCGAAGAGACGACCTCCCCCTTCACACTGCGCTGCATGTCGGTGACTTCTTCGGGGCGTTCGTCGATCAGCAGAACGATCAGGTAACACTCCGGGTGGTTCTGCTCGATGGAATTGGCGATGTTCTGAAGCAGCACGGTCTTACCCGTACGCGGCGGCGCCACGATGAGCGACCGCTGGCCTTTCCCGATCGGTGCCACCAGATCGATGATCCGGGCGGAACGGTCCTTCACCGTCGGATCGGAAACTTCCATCGTCAGTCGCTCATCGGGATAGAGCGGCGTCAGGTTTTCGAAGGCTACCTTGTGCCGCGCCTTTTCCGGATCCTCAAAGTTGATGCGGGTCACTTCGGTCAACGCGAAATAGCGTTCGGTATCGTCGGGCGCCTTGATCAGACCTTCGATGGTGTCCCCGGTCCGCAGCGAGTGCTGGCGGATCATATCGGGCGAAAGGTAGATATCATCCGGGCCCGGCAGGTAGTTCGCCTCGGGCGAGCGAAGGAAGCCGAAACCGTCCTGCAGAACTTCGAGCACCCCATCACCGGAAATTTGCCAGCCCTCGTCCGCGCGTTCGCGGAGGATCTGGAACATCATCTCTCCCTTGCGCATGGTGGAAGCGTTTTCGATTTCCAGCTCTTCCGCCATGGCGAGCAGGTTTTTCGGCGTCTGCGCCTTCAGATCGGCAAGGTTCAGGGTTTCTGTGGTCATGGAGAGGTCCCGTCCAGCCGCGATCGGTTTCGGGCTGTTCATCGTTTAAATGGTCAGATGGTCGCCGTTCCCGGACGGGAGGCCTTTCCCCTATAGAAAGCCCGTTGCTCCAAGTCAATCCGCCTAGAACTTCACCACGACCGAGAAGACGATAATGATCAAAAGCAGCGTGGGGACTTCGTTGAGGATGCGGTATTGCCGCCCGGTGAAGTCATTCCGGCCCTGGTTGAAATCCTTCACCCGCCGTTCGAGGAATACGTGAAACACCGACATGGCGATCACCGCGGCCCCTTTCGCCCAGGGCCACATGAGCGTCCAGTCGACCAGCCCCGGCGTCAGGACGAGCGAGATGCCGAAAATCCAGGTGACGACCATGGCGGGCCCCATGATCACGCGGGAAAGCTTGGCCTCCATCATCGAAAACAGATCATGCGTTTCGCCCGTCAGCCCGACGCGTTCGGTATGATGGACCATCAGACGGGGAAGATAGAACAGGCCCGCCATCCAGGCGATCACCGCGATGATATGGAGCGCCTTCGTCCACGGGTAGAGCATGGCCAGAAAGTCAGTCACATCGCACCTCTTCTTCGCTGGCCTTCATATAATATTAAAAGAAAGAAGAAAGATGATGTTGTTAGTAGGGGTACGGATTTCTGTGGATTATCCGGTTATCCGCAATCCGGTCCCTTGGGCACAGACATGCCGCCATGCCTGTGGACATCTAAGTCTGAAAATACTTTTAAATTAATGAATTCAATGGTTTGAAAATAAGTATAGGCCGCGCCTTGCGGGATACCCCGGTGGGGGAATCTGTGCGGGCTCGACCTTCTCCACATGGTCGGGTTGTTCTTTCCCACCCGTGTTGGAATCGCGCGCAACTCGGTGATATGCAGCCCCCGGGCGGGTCAAGAGGAAGAAACGGGATTCTTTGCGCCACCTGCCCGCGCAAGATACGCTGAAACGCACAGGGTTATCCCCATGAAACTCCCTTTTATCCTCGCTTCCGGCTCCGCGATACGTTCGCAGTTGCTGAGGCAGGCAGGCATGGCCCACGAGGTGGAAAAGGCACGGATCGATGAAGACAGCGTGACCCTCGCGCTTCTGGCCGAAGGTGTTCGACCACGGGACATTGCGGACGCGCTGGCGCAGGCCAAGGCGCGCAAGATCGCGGGCAAGTTTCCCGAAGCGATGGTTCTGGGCTGCGACCAGGTACTGGAGTTCGACGGCGCGCTTCTGTCGAAACCGGACAGCCCCGAAGATGCGATTGCGCAGTTGGGCAAGATGCAGGGGGCGCAGCACAGTCTTTATTCCGCCGCCGTCCTCTACAGCGGGGAGGAGCCGATCTGGCGGCATGTGGGCCGGGTGAAGATGACGATGCGCCCGCTGTCCGAAGGTTTCATCGCGACCTATGTGGACCGGAACTGGGACAGCATCAAAGACGCTGTCGGTTGTTACAAGCTGGAAGAAGAAGGCGTGCGTTTGATGCGACGTGTCGAAGGGGATTACTTTCACGTCCTTGGTATGCCACTTTTGGAATTGCTCGATTTTCTGACGCTGCGAGGAGACCTCGACCAATGAGTCCCGCGAAAATTCCGCTGGCCGGCGTAATCGGATCGCCGATTGCCCATTCCAAATCCCCGCAGCTGCACGGCCATTGGCTTCGTACCCATGGGCTGAACGGCTACTACATTCCCATGGATGTGGCCCGGGACGACCTTGAAAACGTGTTGCGCACCCTGCCCCGCATGGGCTTCGTCGGGGTCAACATCACGATCCCGCACAAGGAACATGCGCTGGAAATCGCGGACCTCGTGACCGACCGCGCCACGCTCATCGGGGCGGCGAATACATTGATCTTCCGGAAGGACGGCAAGATTCATGCCGACAATACCGACGGTTACGGATTCATCGAAAACCTGAAACAGGGCGCGCCGGACTGGAAACCGGGCAGCGGGCCAGCGGCGCTCTTCGGTGCCGGGGGCGCGGCCCGGGCGGTTGTCGCTTCGTTGCTGGACGCGGGCGTGCCGGAGATCTGGATTTCCAACCGCACGAAGGTCCGGGCCGAAAATCTGCGCCGCGATTTCGGCAGTCGCCTGCAGGTGGTCGATTGGGTTCAGGCGGGCAACATGCTGGATGATGCGGCATTGGTGGTGAATACCTCGTCGCTCGGCATGGTGGGCAAATCCGAGCTTCGGGTTCCGCTGGATGGCTTGCGCCCCGGTACGGTCGTCACCGATCTTGTTTATTCCCCGCTCAAGACACGTCTGCTGCAGGAGGCGGAGGCCGCTGGCTGCGTGACGGTGGATGGGTTGGGGATGTTGCTGCATCAGGCCGTTCCGGCGTTTGAGCGGTGGTTCGGAACGCGCCCGCAGGTTGACCGGGCGGCACGGGCGGCGGCGCTGCGCTGATGTATCTGCTCGGTCTGACCGGCTCTATCGGGATGGGCAAATCCACGACAGCGCGCCTTTTTGCCGAAGAAGGCTGCGCCGTCTGGGACGCAGACGCAGCCGTGCATCGGCTTTATGCGAAGGGCGGCGCCGCGGTGGCCCCCATGGGCGCGGCCTTTCCCACGGCGATCACGGGCGAAGAAGTCTCCCGCCCCGCGCTGAAGGCTATCATCGCGGAGGATCCCACCGCGCTGGGGCGGATCGAGGCGATCGTGCATCCGCTGGTCGGTCAGGACCGGGCCGAGTTTTTGCGCCGCGCCAAATCCGACATCGCGGTTCTGGATATTCCGCTGCTCTTTGAAACCGGGGGCGATGCGCGTATGGACGGAACCGTCTGCGTCACGGTTCCGGAGGCCGAACAACGGCGCCGGGTTCTCGAACGCGGAACGATGACCGAAGCCCAGTTCGAAGCCATTCTGGCCAAGCAGATGCCAAGCGCGGAAAAATGCGCGCGCGCGGATTTCGTCGTCGAGACAGATACACTGGACCATGCCCGTGCACAGGTGCGGGCGATTGTTGCCCAAATCAGAAAGAATATCGCTAATGCGTGAGATTGTCCTCGATACGGAAACAACAGGCTTCGATCCGGAAACCGGCGACCGCATTGTGGAGATCGGGGCAGTCGAACTGATCGGCCATGTGGCGACCGGGAGAACCTATCACCAATATATCAACCCCGAACGCGCCATGCCGGAAGAGGCGTTCCAGGTCCACGGCCTGGGCGACGATTTCCTGCGCGATAAACCGAAATTCGCGGCCATCGGTCAGGCCTTCATCGATTTCATCGGCGACTCGAAGCTTGTCATTCATAACGCCGCTTTCGATATCAAGTTCCTGAATGCCGAGTTGAAGTGGATGGGACTTCCGCCCATCCCGTGGGAACGGGCGGTGGATACGCTGGCCATCGCGCGCAAACGGTTTCCCGGCTCACCCTCCTCGCTTGATGCGCTGTGCCGTCGTTTCAGCATCGACAACTCCGCGCGCACCCTGCACGGCGCCCTGCTGGACAGTGAAATTCTGGCGGAAGTCTATCTGGAACTCATCGGCGGGCGG
>NZ_LWGH01000216.1:0-7771 GCF_001635395.1 Sulfitobacter sp. HI0129
GATGCTTGGCCGCGACGAGAACCTCGCGCTCTTCAAAATAGAGCGCTGTCTTGTCGTTGGCGACCAGCACGCGGTGGTTGGGGCTGACCATCATGTCACGCTCGGGCAACCCGTTGCCAAGCGCGCCTTCGCGGATCAGCACGGGCTTGAGGTGCGGCGCGCGTTCGAATTCATCGCCCGNNANGGCGCGCTTGGCAACGGGTTGCCCGAGCGTGACATGATGGTCAGCCCCAACCACCGCGTGCTGGTCGCCAACGACAAGACAGCGCTCTATTTTGAAGAGCGCGAGGTTCTCGTCGCGGCCAAGCATCTGACTGGTCTGGAAGGCGTCGATATCGTGGATGTGTCGCAGACGACCTACGTGCACATCATGTTCGAACAGCACGAGGTGATCCTGTCGGACGGCGCATGGACGGAAAGCTTCCAGCCCGGCGATCAGAGCCTTGCCGGTATCGGCAACGCCCAGCGGACAGAGATCTTCGAACTCTTCCCCGAACTGGCAACCGAAGAAGGCGTACAGGGCTACACCGCCGCTCGCCGGTCGCTGAAAAAACACGAGGCGAAGCTGCTGACAAAGTAAGCTGAGGACCACAACCTGCGCGCCCTTCGGAGTGCGCAGGACCGAAATATGCAGCAGTTCACCGGCTTGCCGGATGTAACGGGGAAGCGGGCCGATCAGTCGGCCCGCTTTTCATTTATTTTGGAGTGAGTTACGGGGCGGGGCTGAGGTTACGTATTAACTTGATATGTGTCGATTATCGTGAGGTTTTGTAGAGTTATCTGGCGAAGTTCATCTATCCGGATTTTCCGCACGCCAAGCGGCCCACGCTTCGGGCGTGTCCAGATCGCGCCGCGCCCGGTCGCCGAGAATCTGGATAAGCTCCACGTGATGAGCATTTGATTTCACGATGGATTTTGCCCCCTCGTCTCCCTGAAGCTGCATGATCTCTTCGAATAATTCGGCATGAAAGACGATAGGATGGCCCGGCGCGCCTGTCTCGGTCGCGGCACGCCAGATGCGCGTGTCACCTCCCGCGTTCACCGCGGTGGCAAGCCGCACCAGGTCTCGCGCCCGGATGTCCGGCTGATCCCCCAGCAGCAGCATCGCGGCGGGGGCATCGGCGGGCAGTGCTGCAAAAGCGCGGCGGAGCGAGGCGTTCATGCCTTCCCTTGCATCCGGCACCTCCACGCGGACGACATCGCAATCGACCAAGGCGTCGTGGCGGGGATGCGGTGCGGGCGGCAGGGCCACGTAGACACCCGCGCCCGCCACCGACAGGGCCATATCCGCCTGCCGTCGCAGCAGCGGCAGGCTGTCGACGGGCTCCAACAGCTTGTCGGCACCGCCCATCCGCGTCGATCCACCCGCGCCCAGCAGCACGATGGGGAAGGGCACATGACCCGCGCGCTCTGCCGCCATCAGCCCCGCATCCGGCTGCCGTCGGGATCGAAAAGCGGCGTGGTGATCACGCGCGCCGGGCGCATTTCGCCGAGGATCTCGATCTCCACCGCCAGACCCTCCTGTAACCGCTCACGCGGGACGAAGCCCAGCGCGATGGATTTCTGCGCGTGGTGGGAATATCCGCCGGAGGTACAGAACCCCACGACAGCGCCGTCGAGCCAGATCGGTTCATAGCCATGAACATCCGCATCCTCGGCCTCCACCTCGAAGGCGGCAAGCTGCCTCGCGGGCGGGGCGGCGCGTTCCGCCTCCGCCGCCGCGCGACCGATGAAATCGCTGTTCTTGGAGAACTGGATGAAACGGTCCAGCCCCGTCTCCGCCGCCGTATAATCGGGCGAAAACTCCGACATCCACGACCCGAAGAATCGGTCGAGCCGCAGGGACATCATGGCACGCATCCCGAAGGGTGTGATGCCAAAGGATTCACCTGCCTGCCAGAGCCTATCCCATAGGGCGCGCTGCGCCATCGGATCGCAATAGATCTCGTACCCGAGATCCCCGGTGTAGCTGACCCGCTGCACGATGCAGTCGGCCATGCCCACCACCATGCGCCGCACGTCGAGGAAGGCCATATCCGCAAGGTCCTTGCCTGTCGCCGCCTGCAGCAGGTCGCGGGCGCGGGGGCCGGCGATCTGGAAGCCGGTGCAGCGGTCGGAGATATTCTCGACCCTCACCCCGTCTTCGCAGTGCCGGTCGAACCAGCGCATGTGATAGGCCTGCGCCCCGTAGGACGCGGTCAGCTGAAAACTCTCTTCATCGAGGCATGAGATCGTGAAATCCCCGATCAGCCGCCCGGAATGGGACAGCATCGGTGTCAGCGACAGGCGGCCCGGCTTCGGCACGCGGCCCGCCATGATCCGGTCCAGCCACGCCCGGGCGCCGGGGCCGGTGACGCGGTATTTCCCGAAGTTCTGCACCTCGTTGATGCCAACGCCTTCGCGTACGGCGCGCACCTCGCGTCCCGTGGCCTCGAACGCGTCGGAGCGGCGGAAGGACGGTGTTTCGTACTTCGGCTCGTCGCCCTTGGCGAAATAATTGGGCACCTCCAGCCCGTATTGCTGGCCCCAGACCGCGCCCATCCTGGTGAAAATGTCGTACATCGGGGTGGTGCGGAAAGGCCGCGCGGCGGGCAGTTCCTCGTTCGGGTAGGAGACGGAGAAGCGTTTCTGGTAGTTCTCGATCACCTTGGGCAGCGTATAGCCCGGGGTGATCCAATCGCCGAAGCGGGCCACGTCCATGGCCATCACGTCGCGTTCCGGCTCGCCCTCGATCATCCATTGCGCCAGCATGAGCCCCACGCCGCCGCCCTGGCTGAAGCCCGCCATGACGCCGCAGGCCGACCAGTAGTTGCGCATCCCCGGAACGGGTCCGACAAGGGGGTTGCCATCGGGGGCGAAGGTGAACGGCCCGTGGATGACGTTCTTGACCCCCGCACGCTCGAGATCCGGGAACCGGCGGTAGGCAAAGGCGATGCTGTCCTCGATCTTGTCGAAATCATCGGCGAGCAGGTCCTGTCCGAAGCTCCAAGGGGTGCCGCCCACGGCCCAGGGGCGGCAGGGCTGTTCGTAAAAGCCGATACAAAGGCCGAGCCCTTCCTGCCGCAGATAGCTTTCGCCCGCCGGGTCCATCACATGGGGGTGTTCCTTGCCGTCGGCCATCCTCTCTTGGATCAGGGGGACGGGTTCGGTCACAATGTACTGGTGTTCCATGGGGTGCAGCGGGAAATACACGCCCGCCATCGCGCCGACCTCGCGCGCCCAGAGGCCGCCGGCGTTCACCACATGCTCGGCATGGATGGTGCCCTTGTCGGTGACGACATCCCATGTCCCGTCGGGGCGCTGGTTCGTTTCCCGCACCATGCAGTGGGTTTCGATGGTAGCCCCGCCCATCCGCGCGGCCTTGGCATAGGCATGGGTGGTGCCCGACGGGTCCAGATGCCCATCCAGCGGATCGTAGAGGCCGCCGATGATCCCGTCGATGTTGGTCACGGGGGCGATCTTCGCGATTTCCTCGGGGCCCACGATCTCGGTGTCGAGGCCCATGAACCGGTGCTTGGCGCGTTCGGCCAGCATCATGTCGAAGCGGTCGCGGTTGTCGGCCAGCGTGACCCCGCCCACGTGGTGGAGCCCGCAGGACATGCCGGTGATCTCTTCCAGCTCCTTGTAGAGGCGGATGGTATAGCCCTGCAGCGCGGCCATGTTGGTATCGCCGTTGAGGGTATGGAAACCGCCCGCGGCATGCCATGTGGAGCCTGAGGTGAGTTCCGAGCGTTCGACGAGCATCACGTCCGACCAGCCGAGCTTTGTCAGGTGATAAAGGACCGAGGCGCCGACGACGCCGCCTCCGATCACGAGGGCGCGGGTTGTTGTCTGCATATGCGTCATCCTTGCTGTACTGGCGCCAGCCTGCCGCCGGGCGTCGCGGGGATCGTGCGTGTTCACGACCTCGGACGTCGGATTTGTGGCATTGGTGCCCGCTTCGGGCAAGGGTGCCGCACCCTGCGTCGCGGCGCGGTGGGTAAAGGGCCAGCGTTATCCACAACTTGCATTTGCGCACCAAGGTATCGAAAGCTGCTGCAGACACTTGCCAGTTTTCATGATGACCTAGGTATCATCCCATGGATCTTGATTTTCTTACCCCCGACACATTGCTCCGTAAGGCCCGCGAATACAGCCGCAAGCTGTGGGTCCGCGTTCTGGCAATGGGGCTTCTGGCGTTCGTCGTTCTGGGCGTGACGCAACTGCTCGAAGGGTTGGTGCCCAAGAAGCTCGCGGTAACCCTGAGCGGCAGCGCCGCCGACCGGCTGTTGCAGATCATCGCGGATGCCATGCTTGCCGTTACGATCTTTTCCATCACCATCATGGTGACGGTCTATCGCGCGACCTCCACCCAGTGGACGCCCCGGGTGCACCGCCTGATCATTCAGGATCGCACGACGCAGAACACCATCGCCGTTTTCATCGGCGCCTATGTCTATGCGCTGGTTGCGATCATCATGCGGGAGTTGGGGATCTACGTGGATGAACGGGCCTTCGTGCTCTTCATCGTGACGGTTCTGGTGTTGGCGATCATCGTGATCAACCTGATCCGCTGGGTGCTGCATCTGCAGACCTTCGGCAGCCTGATCGACACGACGCGGCAGGTCGAAAAGGTGACGCGCGCCCAGTTCGAAGACCGGCTGAAGGAACCCTGCCTCGGGGCGCATCCGCTGACCGGCGACATCCCCGAGGATGCCGAGGTGATGCGGGCCGCGCAGACGGGCTACATCCAGCATATCTATCCCGAAGCCATGGACGAAATCGCGAAGAAACATGGGATGGAGGTATTTCTCAACCGGCCAATCGGCAGTTTCGTCTTCGAGAACGAGCCGCTTTTGCAGGTGGCGCAGCGGGGCGAGCCCACGCGCGAAGGGGGGCGTGACCGGGACAAGTTCGAACGCCATCTGCGTGACTGTATCGTGATCGGCGATCTGCGCACCTACGATCAGGATCCGCGATTCGGCCTCGTGGTGATGGGAGAGGTGGGCTCGAAGGCGCTTTCGCCCGGGGTGAACGATCCGGGCACGGCGATCGACGTGATCACCCGGCTGGGGCGTATCCTGTCCGATTACCGGGACGAGGCGCGGATGGACGTGCCCGTGCGGCTGACCAATCTGCATGTGCCGCCCATCGACCCCGACGACCTGATGGAGGACGGCTTCAACGCAATGGCCCGCGACGGCGATGCCGTGGTTGAGGTGCAGTTGCGCCTTCAGGCGACGCTCTCGGGCCTCATGCGCCATCCCGATGACGGGTTGAGCAAGGCCGCGCGTGCCGCGGCTGAATTGCATCTGCTGCGGGCGGTCAGCGTGACCTCCTTCGCGCCGGACCGGGAGCGGCTGCGCAAGGCCGCGCGCTCCGACGTCTGGGATGCCGTGCAGGAACGGCTGGAGAAGGAAACCGACGCCAAATCCTATGAGAAGGACGGCGAAGGCAAAGCGGATCTGGATACTGACGGGGTCGGCGCCTCCTGATGCGATAATCCCAATCGCGACCAGATATGTCGGTCAGTGGCAATTGGCCGCTGTTGCGGCGCGTCAGGTTGGGCCGGAAACGGGTCATCACGGGATATCCATATCATGCGCACCCATGCTCAGGCGGTCGTCATCGGGGGCGGCGTCATCGGTTGCTCCATCCTCTATCACCTGACGAAAGCGGGCTGGAGCGATGTCGTCCTGCTGGAGCGGGACGAGCTTACCTCCGGCTCCACATGGCATGCGGCGGCCAATATCCACGGGCTGCACGACAACAACAACATCACCCGCATCCAGAACTACACGATGGACCTCTACAATGCGCTGGAGGAAGAGACGGGCCAGTCCTGCGGGGTTTACCAGCCCGGCAGCCTCTATCTTGCGCAGACCGAAGCCCGCGAGCACCAGCTTCGCCTGCAGGCGGCAAAGGCGAAATACTACGGCTTGAAGTTCCATGAAATCGACCGGGCGGAGGCAGAGGCGCTGCACCCGCTCGTCGATTACGACGGCGTGCGCTGCATCATGTTCGAACCCTCGGGCGGGAACGTCGACCCTTCGGGCGTGACTAATGCCTACGCTACCGGCGCGCGGCAGAACGGGGCCGAGATCCACCGCTTCTGCCCCGTGACCGCGACGGAGCCACAACCCGACGGCAGCTGGATCGTGCGGACGCCCAAGGGTGACATCCATACCCAGTGGGTGGTCAATGCCGCCGGCCTCTGGGGCAGGGAGGTGGCGGCGATGGCGGGCATCTGTCTACCGCTGCAGCCGACCGAACACCAGTATTTCGTGACCGAAACGATTGCGGAGATTGCCGCGCTCGACCGGCGGCTGCCGTCGGTGGCGGATAGGGACGGCGAATATTACCTGCGGCAGGAAGGCAAGGGCCTGCTGATCGGCGCCTATGAACGGGACATGCGCTTTTGGGCAGAGGGTGGCACGCCACAGGATTTCGGGCATGAGCTTTTCGCCGACGATCTCGACCGGATCGAGGAGAACATGATGCGGGCGATTGACCGGGTGCCCGCGGTGGGGGCGGCGGGCATCAAGCGGGTCATCAACGGGCCGATGATCTGGTCGCCCGATGCGAACGTGCTGTTCGGCCCGGTGCCGGAGCTGCGGAACTATTTCTGCTGCAACGGGATCATCCCCGGGTTCAGCCAGTCCGGCGGCATGGGACTGCTCGCGGCGGACTGGATCACCACCGGCGAGCCGCGCTATGACATGTTCGTCTGGGACGTGGCCCGCTTCGGTGACTGGGCCGATGCGGCCTTCATCAAGGCGCGGGTGGGCGATCAGTATGCGCATCGGTTCAAGATACATTTCCCGAACGAGGAACGCGCAGCGGGCCGGCCCGCGCGCAAGCGCCCGGCCTATGACCTCCAGCGCGGGCTGGGGGCGGTCTTCGGCCTCAACGCAGGGTGGGAACATCCGCTCTATTTCGGTGCCGAACCCGGTGCTGCCGACCGGACCGAAGGCTTCACCCGGCAGGACTGGTGGCAGAACGTCGGCGCGGAATGCCGGATGCTGCGCGACAGGGCGGGGATCATCGACATCTCCAATTTCGCCAAATACCGCTGTCACGGCCCCGGCGCCCATGACTGGCTGGAGGCGGTCTTTGCGAACAATATCCCCGAGGCCGTGGGGCGGTCCTGCCTGACGCCGCTGATCGGCACGCGCGGCGGTATCGCGGGGGATTTCACGGTCACCTGCGTGGCCGAAAACGATTACTGGATCATCGGCTCCGGCATGGCGGAGCGGTATCACATGCGCTTCTTCGGGCAGGTCCCGCTGCCCGGGGATACGCAGTTCGAAAGCCTGACCGGCGCGGTCTGCGGCTTCAACGTGGCGGGCCCCAGCGCACGTGCGATGTTGCAGCAGCTGACGAACACGTCGCTCGATACCTCCGATTTCCCGTTCATGCGGTCCAGACGGATCGACATCGCAGGGGTGGAGACGCTGGCGCTCAGGGTCAGCTTCACCGGGGATCTCGGCTGGGAGCTTCACTGCGCCGAAGCCGATCAGGCGCGGCTGTTGGAGGCGCTGCTCGACGCGGGTCGCGCCCATGACGCGGGCTGCGTCGGCAGCCGCGCGCTGATGTCGCTGCGGATCGAAAAGGGCTACGGATCCTGGGGCCGCGAATACAGTCCCGAATACTGGCCACAGGAAGTCGGGCTCGACCGGCTCTGCAAGACCGACAAGCCCTTCCTCAACCGCGACGCGGCGCTGCGCGTCCTGCAGGAGCCGCCGCGCGAACGGCTCGTGCTGCTGTCGCTCGATCCGCAGGATACGGATGC
>NZ_LWGH01000217.1:0-5227 GCF_001635395.1 Sulfitobacter sp. HI0129
CGACAGGACGTCCCCGCTCAGCTTCGTGATGTTGTCCTGAGCGCGGTCAATGGCGGCGAGGCGTTCCTGAAGCTGGGTCAGGCTCGTGGTCGTCCGGGTGGAGGAGCCGTGCAGCGTTTCGTTCATCCGTTCCTGCATCTCGGCCAGCGCACGGGTGGAGCGGGCCGCATTTTCCGCCAGCCGCTCCTGCATCTGCAACTGAACATGGTTCATCCGTGCCTCGACGGTCTGGATCATCTGAGCCTGCGTTCGCGCCTGCGTGTCGGAGACCGTCTGCAAGCCACCTCGCAACTGTTCCTGCCCCGCCCCCAGTTGCTGCACATGCGCGCCAAGGATCTGCATCTGCTGGGACAGGGGGGCCGCCACCCGCGCCGCGCGCCCCGCGGCACGCACAGCGGCAACCAGCAACAGCAGGACGATAAGCAGAACGACAGCGCCCGCCAGCACGGCCTGCACCGACGGATCGGCAAGGCGATAGGTCTGACCGCCCAACTCGATCATCGCCGTCCGAACAGCCGTTCGATATCCGCCAGCTTCAGTTCGACGTAGGTAGGCCGGCCATGGTTGCACTGGCCCGAATGGGGGGTCGCCTCCATTTCCCGCAGCAGTGCGTCCATCTCTTCGGCCCGCATACGACGGCCCGAGCGGATCGAGCCGTGACAAGCGACCCGGCTGAGGACCGCCTCGATCCGGGTTTGAAGACTGTCGGTTTCCGCGCTGTCCGACAATTCGTCGAGAATATCGAGTACGAGCGCCCGGGCATCGACCGTTCCCAGAATGGCGGGCGTTTCGCGTACCGCCACGGCATTCCCGCCGAAGGCTTCGATACCAAGCCCCAGATCCGCCAGACTATCCGCAACCTCCAGCAGCGTTTCCCTGTCGGAGGCGGAAAGCTCCACGATCTCGGGGATCAGCAGGGTCTGTGCCGCCACGCCCTTTTCGGCCATCTGACGTTTGAGCTTTTCATAGACCAGCCGTTCGTGCGCCGCATGTTGGTCGACGATGACCATGCCTTCGGCTGTCTGGGCGATGATGTAGTTTTCGTGCACCTGCCCCCGCGCTGCGCCCAATGGCTGCGCGGCCTCGGCTTCACGCTCTTCTTCGACGACCTCGGCGGGCATTTCGACCCGCCCCCAACTGCCCTGCACCTCTGCAAACCCGGGCGATTGCGCACTGGCGTGGTGAACAGGGAGCGCAACCGCAGACCCACCAAAGCCGCGCGCGCCCGATCGGTCCATCTGGTAGACCCGCGCCCCCGTCGGTTCGGGCCGCATCGCACCCAGCGTCGCATCGGCCATGGTGGACGACGCGCGGTGCCCGGCCCCGGCCAAGGCATGCCGCAGGCCCGAAACGATCAGACCGCGCGCAAGTCCCGGATCGCGAAAGCGCACTTCGGACTTCGCCGGATGCACGTTGACGTCGACCAAAGTGGGATCGCAATCGAGAAAAAGCACCGCAGCCGGGTGCCGGTCCCGGGACAGGAAATCCCGGTAGGCGCCGCGCAGCGCCCCCACCAACAGCTTGTCGCGCACCGGACGACCGTTGACAAAAAGATACTGCGCCACTGCGGAACCGCGGGAATAGGTCGGCAGGGCGGCATAGCCCGTCAGGTGCAGGCCTTCGCGCTCCGCGTCGATGGCGAGCGCGTTTTCCGCGAATTCGCGCCCGAGCACCCGCCCGAGGCGGCCGCCCAGCGCGTCGAAAAGCTCCCCCTGTTCCGCCTCTGCCCGAAACACTTCGCGGCCCGGCCCCTCGCCCGAAACATCGCGCAGCACGAAACGCACGAAGGGCTCCGCCATGGCCAGCCGTTTGACGACATCCCCGATGGCCTGCGCCTCGGCCCTGTCGGTGCGCAGAAACTTGAGCCGCGCGGGCGTGGCAAAGAACAGATCCCGCAGGGTGACCACGGTGCCGCGGCCAAGCGCTGCGGGGCGCGTAGCTGCCATCTCGCCCGCCCGGATCGAGATTTCGGCCGCTGGGGCATCAGCCGTCCGGCTGGTGATCTGCAGGCGCCCCACCGCGCCGAGCGATGGAAGCGCCTCACCCCGGAAGCCGAATGTGTGAATGTTCAGAAGGTCCGAGCCGTCGATCTTCGACGTGGCATGTCGGGACAAGGCCAGCGGCAAATCCTCCGGCGGGATGCCGCATCCGTCGTCCGTCACCCGGATCAAAGTCTTGCCTCCATCGGCATAATCGATGGTGATCCGCCGTGCCCCGGCATCGATCGCGTTTTCCACCAGTTCCTTCACGGCGGATGCCGGGCGCTCCACCACTTCGCCGGCGGCAATGCGGTTGATGGCGGAATCGTCCAACTGCCGTATGACAGGGCGAACAGCGTCTATATTGGGGTTTGCCTGAGACATACCGCTAGACCTAGCATGGAGGCTTGCGATTCTGCCAGCTTCGAAACCTCTCTCGGCGGGAGTTCTCTGGCGGAGTGCTTATGTGCCACGGGGCGGTTATCGCGCCATCAGAAGGCCAAGATTTGCAGGAGGCGCAGACGCGGTCAACCCAGGGCCTGAGATCTTTGGCTCACATCATGTCTTCCAGTCGCAGCCGTGCGATGCGTTCGACCTGACGGCAGGCGGTGGTGAATTCCGTTTCCGTGTCATGGCCGAGTCGTCCCTCGAAATGGCGCAGGATGCCCGCCTTGTCGTGATCCTTCACGGCGATGATGAAAGGAAACCCGTGTTCGAATACGTCATCCCTTCTGCAACTCCTGAAAGGCCCCCACCGAAAGGCGCAAACCATTCCCGGAAGGGGCGTGAAAAGAAAAACGGGCCACCTTCAAAAGATGACCCGCCGAATCGGTCGTTTCCGCGCAGTCGTATTCTTTGACCGCCATTTTTATCTGCGCGCGCCGACCCGCAAACCGCTCGTCGCTATGGATGATTTGCCTGCATCGCTGTTGTTGCCGTCCATATAGCCAGAAGGTGATTCGCAGGTCAAAACAAAAACGAATCGCCCCTCCGATAAAATTTTGAGACCCTTGGGCGGGTCACCCAAAAAAGCCCCGGCTCACGGCCCGGCATTGACCAAGGGAGGCCCCCACCTATCCTGAGTATGGATCAAAGGGGGGAGTGCCGAATGGCCGAGGGATATCTGACGACACATGTGCTGGACACGGCCCGCGGGCGACCGGCTGGCGGCATGAAGCTCACGCTCTACCGGTTGGACGGGACCAATCGCATGATGCTCGTTACCATGACGACGAACGCGGACGGCCGGACCGATGCGCCGCTCCTTGCGAAAGGGCAATGCGCTGCGGGAACCTATGAAATCGTGTTCGAAGCGGGTGCCTATCTCGATGGCGCCGGAACTCCGGCTGAAAATCCGCGCTTCGTCGATGAAATACCGATCCGTTTCGGCATTTCGGACCCCGGCTCGCATTACCATGTGCCGCTGCTTCTGTCGCCCTTCGGCTATTCAACCTACCGGGGCAGCTGATCCGCGCAGACGGTGCGGCCCCAAGCGCGCCGCGATGGCCAGGATGACGCCGGAGATCGTAGCGATCATTCCGGCGGCGGAAACCGAATCCCGCGCCCCGATCCAGAGCGGTCCGTACCCTGCAAGTACGTAGCCCAGCACGGCAGCCAAGGTCGCGAAGGCCACGGACCATGCGATCTGCCGCTCCAGCCGGTTGGTCATCATCCGTGCAGCCGCGGGCGGACAGATGAACATCGCGATGACGATGATGCTGCCTACCGCATCGAAGGCCGCCACCGCCGCGATCGAAGCGACGATCACCAGCCCTAGGCCCAGCGGCGCGGTCGCCACCCCCACCGTGCGCGCGAAACCCTCGTCAAAGGTGGAAATCTTGAGCGGGCGCCAGAAAACCGCGATGAAACCCGCGACAAAGAGCAGCGTCAGCGCCATACGGGGCAATTCGACCGGGACAGTCGCAAGCGCCTGCGCATCCCAGAGCGATGACCACCCCAAGGCATCGAGCCAGATGAGGCTTTCGAGGTTGCCGTAAAGGGCATGCTCCACATCGAGGTGGACATTGCTGGTATCCGAAAGCTCCAGCAGCAGCACGCCACCCGCGAACATGGCGGTGAAGATCACGCCCATCGCCGCCCCGGATTCGATCCTGCCAAGGCGGCGCACCGCCTCGATGGCGATGACGGCAACAACCGCGGCACCGGCCGCACCCAGCAGCATCGGCCAGGTGGTCGCGCGACCCGTCAACAGAAAGGCCACGACAATCCCCGGCAGCACCACGTGGCTGATCGCATCGCCGATCAGCGCCTGCCGCCGCAGGACGAGAAAGTTCCCTGGCAGGGCACAGGCCACTGCCACGAAGATCCCCGTCAGCATTGGGACGAGCGAGAGGGGAACGAATTCTTCGCCGTTCATGGCCGTACCCCCCCCTTTACGCCCAGTCGCGCATCCAACGCATCAAGCTGATCGGAGGTCAGCACGGATTCAATGGCCGTCAGCCCGTCGTAATGAAGCGCCGCCGCTTCATAGGCAGGATCATGGCGCACCAATTGCCAACGGTCCTCGTCCCGCAGGGCCTTGGCCGCGCGCAACTGCCCCTGACGGGTTGCCACGCCATCGGGACGGACCCAGCCTTCGGCCTGCAATAGGCGCAGGGTCAGACGTTCGAAAATCGGCTGCCCCTGAGCCAGCGCCAGCAACCCCTGCCGCAGGTGGACCTGCCGTTGGAACCGGCGATGTCGCAGAAGCGCCGAGACGACACCGCGGCCGGGCGCGAACAACAGCGACACAACGAAAAAGCCAAAGCCTACCAGAACGATGATCGGCCCCGTGGGCAGATCGGGCAAGGCGGCGGAAAGCGCCGCGCCCCCATAAGCAGCCAGACCGCCGAACAAGGCAGAGAGCATGAGGACATGATCGGTCCGCTCCGTCCAGAAACGGGCGGTCACGGGCGGAATGATCAACAAGGCCACGATCAGGATCAATCCCACGATCTTGAGCCCCACCACCGTCACGGCCAGCACGATCCCCATCATCGCCAGATCCGTGCGGGTCACATTCTGGCCGGTCGCGGTGGCATACTCCGGATCGAAGGAGGCCAGTGTCAGCGGTCTGCGCAGCACCAGTACCAGAACGAGGGTGAGAGCCGCCGAAATCGCGATGATGAATGCCTCGCTTCGCAACATTCCGGCGGTGGCCCCCAGCAGAAAGCTTTCCAGCCCCGCCTGACGGCCCGTGTTCATCGTCTGGATGATCGTCAGCAGCACGATACCGAAGCCAAAAAAGA
>NZ_LWGH01000218.1:0-29635 GCF_001635395.1 Sulfitobacter sp. HI0129
AGCAGCGCCACGGTTTCGGTGTCGGTTTCGCTATGGAACTGCATCCCGTTGGATTCCAGCTCGCTGCGCAGCTCGCGAAAGTTTTCGATGATCCCGTTATGCACGACGGCAACCGGACCCGCCTGATGCGGATGGGCATTGGCGACCGAAGGGGCGCCGTGTGTGGCCCAGCGGGTGTGGCCGATACCGGATTTCCCGGCCAGCGGCTCATGCACCAGAAGGTCGGAGAGGTTCACCAGCTTGCCCACGGCACGACGACGGTCGAGCTGTCCGCCGTTGACCGTCGCGATCCCGGCGGAATCGTAGCCGCGGTACTCCAGCCGTTTCAACGCCTCCACGAGGATGGGCGCGGCTTCGTGATTGCCCAGCACGCCAACGATTCCGCACATCTCAAATGCCCCTTTGCATCTTCGCCTTGCGCGCACGCAGGGTCTTGAACAGTTTGACGGCCATCCCGGGTTTTTCGACCTGCGGCGCGCGCGACAGCGCCAGCGCCCCCGGTTCCACATCTGAGGTGATCACCGATCCGCTGCCGGTCATCGCCTCGTCGCCGATGCTGACGGGTGCGACCAGCATCGTGTTCGAGCCGATGAAAACCCGTTCGCCGATATGGGTGTGATGTTTCATCACACCGTCGTAATTGCAGGTGATCGTCCCGGCGCCGACGTTACTTCCCGCGCCGATCGTGGCGTCCCCGATATAGCTGAGGTGATTGACCTTCGCGCCCTGCGCGATCTGCGCATTCTTGATTTCCACGAAGTTGCCGATGCGCACGCCTTCGGCTAGTTCCGCGCCGGGGCGCAGGCGGGCATAGGGCCCGACGACGGCACCGGCGGCCACGTGGCACCCTTCGAGGTGCGAAAACGCCCGGATCGTCGCGCCGGATTCGACCGTGACTTCGGGCCCGAAAACGACGTTGGGCTCGATCACCGTATCGCGCCCGATCACCGTGTCGCGGGCCAGGTACACGGTCTCCGGCGCCATCAGGGTCACGCCGTCCTCCATCAGGGCGGCACGGGCGCGCGCCTGAAAAGCCGCATCCGCCACGGCGAGGTCGGACCGGGAGTTGACGCCCATGGTCTCGGCTTCATCACAGGTTACGGCGGTTGCCGAAAGACCACGTTCGCGCGCGATGCCGATGATATCGGTCAGGTAATATTCGCCGGAGGCATTTTCGTTCCCCACCTGAGCGATGAGATCGAACAGCAGATCCGACCGGCAGGCGACAACGCCTGAGTTGCACAGGGTGATGCGCCGTTCCTCTTCGGAGGCGTCTTTGAACTCCACGATCCGCAGCAGTTCCGCCCCGTTAAGGACGAGCCTGCCGTAGCGGGCGGGATCGTCCGCTTCGAACCCCAGAACGACAACGTCATGGGTCGCAAGCGCGTCCTGCATGCGCGAAAGCGTTTCGGGCTGCACGAAGGGGGTATCGCCATAAAGAACCAGCGCCATGCCGTCGAATCCATCGAGGACGGGGGCCGCCTGTGCCACGGCATGCGCGGTGCCGAGTTGCTCTGACTGTACCACGACTTCGGCTCCGGGGTCGAAAAGCTCGGCCGCTGCTTTCACTTGTTCGGCCTCGTGGCCCGCGATCACCACGGTGCGCGACGGTTCAAGCACCGCGCCGGAGGCCATCGCATGTTCAAGCAAGGGCGCGAAGGCGACGGGGTGCAGAACTTTGGGTAGGTCGGATTTCATTCGCGTACCCTTGCCGGCGGCAAGGATGATCAGGGCGGTTCGCATATAACTTCCGAATATTCTTGGTCTTGCAATCTGTTTAAGCGCTTCGCACAAAGGTACAAGGGCGGCAACATCAAACCGTGTTGCGGTTTGAAACAGGGTGGGCAGCACCCCGCCGACAGGACATCACGGCAGGGGGCGGTACGATGAAGACCGTTGTATTCGATCTCGACGGCACGCTTGCAGACACCAGCGGTGATCTGATCGCGGCGGCCAATGCCTGTTTCCGGGACATGGGCGAAGGCGATCTACTGCACGCTTCGCACGATGCCGGGACCGCGCTGCGCGGCGGGCGGGCGATGCTGAAGCTCGGGATGGAGCGGCTTGGCCGCGCCGGGGACGATGCGGCGATCGACAGCTATTATCCCTTCCTGCTCGACGCCTATTCCCGCGATATCGACCGGCGGACGGTTCTCTATCCCGGTGCGATGGAGGCGGTCACCGCGCTGCGCACCAGCGGTTACCGGGTCGCCATCTGCACCAACAAACCCGAAGCGCTGGCCGAATTGCTGCTGACGCGGCTGGGCGTGCGGGACGCTTTCGGGGCGATGCTGGGGGCCGATACGCTGGACGTGCGCAAGCCCGATCCGGAGCATCTTTTCGAGACGGCGCGGCGGGCCGGGGGGGATCCAGCGCAATGCGTGCTGATCGGTGACAGCGATACCGACCGCAAGACCGCGGCGGCGGCGGGCGTGCCCTGCGTGCTGGTCACCTTCGGCCCTGCGGGTGGCGATATGGCAGCCCTCGAACCCGAGGCGCTGCTCGATGATTTCAAGGACCTGCCCGACATCGTCGGACGCCTCATCGGACCCCCGGCGTGACAGAGCGTTTTACCGGCAGCTTCACGCAGCAGGAACCGATTCCCGAAGACGGTATCGCCGCGGCGCTGGAGGTGATGCGCAGCGGCAGGCTGCACCGATACAATACCGCCCCCGGCGAAACCGCCGAAACCGTTCTGCTCGAACAGGAATTCGCTGCGATGACGGGCGCGCGCTATTGTCTCGCCGTGGCCTCGGGGGGCTACGCCATGGGGACGGCCCTGCGCGCCCTCGGCATCGGGCCGGGCGATCCGGTGCTGACCAACGCCTTTACGCTCGCCCCGGTGCCCGGCGCCATCGCCGGGGTGGGTGCAAAACCCGTCTTTGTCGAGGTCACGCGTGATCTGGTAATCGATCTCGATGATTTGAAGGCCAAGGCCGGGCAGGCGAAGGTTCTGCTGCTCAGTCACATGCGCGGGCATCTGTGCGACATGAACGCACTCATGACGATCTGCGATGCCGCCGGAATCATGGTGATCGAGGATTGTGCCCATACCATGGGCGCGGGCTGGAACGGGGTGCCATCGGGGCGATACGGGCGGATCGGCTGCTTTTCCTGCCAGACCTACAAGCATGTGAACGCGGGCGAGGGCGGGTTGCTGGTGACCGACGATGCCGAAGCGGCTGCGCGCGCCATCGTCCTGTCCGGCTCCTACATGCTCTATGCCTCGCACAAGGCAGCTCCGCCGCCGGAGGCTTTTGATCGCATTCGGTACGAAACGCCCAATATCTCGGGCCGGATGGATAACCTGCGCGCCGCGATCCTGCGCCCGCAATTGCGCACGCTCGACCGTCAGCGGGAAAGGTGGAACCGGCGGTACCGTATCATCGAAGGCGGGCTGCGCGGCACACCCGGTCTGACCCTCGTCGAGCGCCCGGAGGCGGAGCAGTTCGTTGGATCGTCGATACAGTTTCTTTTGCCGGACTGGTCCGAAGGGCAGATCAGGGAGGTTCTGTCGCGCTGCGCGGCGCGGGGGGTGGAGCTGAAGTGGTTCGGTGCCGCCGAACCGCAGGGCTTTACCAGCCGGTATCAATCGTGGCGCTACGCCTCAACGCAGACGCTGGCGCAAAGCGATCTGGTGCTGAGTGGATTGCTGGACATGCGTATCCCGCTGACCTTCACGGCGGAAGATTGCGAACTTATCGCCCGGATCATCAGCGAAGAAGTCAGCGCGGCGTTCGAGGGTGAACGCCGCACAGATGGTTGATCATTCAGGTGGCCCCCGAGGGGGCGGGGCGTCAGAAGCGCAGTGTGCCATGCTCGCCCATGTCGGGCTTTTCATCCGTAAGATGGGCCTTCGCGATTTCATAGAGGAAATGCATGCTTCCACCGGTCGCCCAGACCTCGGCTTCGGTCAGGTCCATGCGGATCAGTTGCACATCACTGTCTTGCTTGCCGTCCTCGAACCATGCGCCCGCGACGCCGTTCCAGAGCTTGTCCAGCTGCGCCTTGTCGTCGGACTGCGTTACCCGGCCATCGATGCGGGCATAGAGGGATTCATCGTTGGAGGAGACCAGATATTCGGCGGAGGCCCCCGTCGCCGCGGCACGGGAAAGATCGGTGCCGTTCGCGGTGATGAACCACAGCACGTTCCGGCCGCTGTCTTCGCCAATGTAATGCGACATGGGCACCGCGCGCGAATCCTTGGTGGCCAGCATACCGGTGCGCGTATCCGCCAGGCGGTCCCAGAAGGTCTCTTTCAAACTGTCAGACATTGAATTGCTTTCCGTTCGCTAAATTTCGGTCACGGATGCAACCTTTGGGCTTACGGTTGGTTCCGTCGAACCGCCGCGCTTGACGCAGGGCGGGGGTTTGCGTAAATAATGAACAACCGTTCAATAAATGGGATCCGGCCCCGCAGGGCACCGGCGCCCACCCCGTGGGAGGAGTGTGGAATGTTCGACGCAAGCATGAAGTTCGATCTGGGCGAGGACGTGAACGCGCTGCGCGACATGGTTCACCGCTGGGCGCAGGAACGGGTGAAGCCGATGGCCGCCGAGATCGATTCCAGCAACGAGTTTCCCGCCGACCTCTGGACGGAGATGGGGGAACTGGGCCTGCTGGGGATGACGGTCGATGAAGAATTCGGCGGCACAGGCATGGGCTATGTAGCCCATGTGATCGCGGTGGAGGAACTGGCGCGCGCCTCTGCTTCCGTCTCGCTATCCTACGGCGCGCATTCCAACCTCTGCGTCAACCAGATCAGCCTCAACGGGAGCGAGGAGCAAAAGGCGAAGTACCTGCCCGCGCTCTGCGACGGAACCCATGTCGGCGCGCTCGCCATGTCCGAAGCGGGGGCCGGCAGCGACGTCGTTTCGATGAAGCTGAAGGCCGAAAAGCGCAATGATCATTATCGGCTGAACGGCAGTAAGTACTGGATCACCAATGCCCCCGATGCCGAGACCCTGGTGGTCTACGCCAAGACCGACCCGCACGCGGGCTCGAAAGGCATCACCGCCTTCCTGATCGAACGGTCGATGACCGGCTTTTCGACCAGCCCGCATTTCGACAAGCTTGGAATGCGCGGATCGAACACGGGCGAATTGATATTCGACGACGTGCAGGTGCCCTTCGAAAACGTGCTGGGCGAAGAGAACCGGGGCGTGGCGGTCCTGATGTCGGGCCTCGATTACGAGCGCGTGGTGCTCGCCGGGATCGGGCTTGGGATCATGGCCGCATGCCTTGACGAGGTGATGCCCTACATGGCCGAGCGCAAACAGTTTGGCCAGCCGATCGGCTCCTTCCAGCTGATGCAGGGGAAGATGGCGGACATGTATACCGCGATGAACTCCGCCCGCGCCTACGTCTACGAAGTCGCGAAGGCCTGCGACCGGGGCGACGTGACCCGGCAGGATGCGGCGGCCTGCTGTCTCTATGCCTCCGAACAGGCGATGGTGCAGGCGCATCAGGCGGTGCAGGCCATGGGCGGTGCGGGCTATCTGAACGACAACCCGGTCGGGCGCATCTTCCGCGATGCCAAGCTGATGGAAATCGGGGCGGGCACATCCGAGATCCGCCGCATGCTGGTGGGGCGCGAAATGCTGGCGACGATGGGGTGATGCGAGGCCGCGCCTACACCGGCGCTTTTCGCGCTGCCGCCGAACCCGTGAAACAATATGACGGGCCAACGGTTTGACATGATAGACCTTTGAACAGCACGGGGAGACATCATGGAAAAACTGATCGAACTTGAAGCCGAAGGCGGGGTGCTGCACGGCAGCCTGCCCTGGCTGATCGAGTTGCTGGAGGTCATAGCGGAGATCATCGATATTGCCGCCATCCTGCTGCTGCTCGTGGGGGCCACCCGCTTCATCGCGGGCGTTATCTTTGCAGAGATCGCACGGCAAGGTGCGGATCGGGTGCGACGTACCAACCGCGAGCGGATCGAGCTTGGCCGCTATATCCTCGCGGGGCTGGAGCTCTTCATCGTGTCGGATGTGATCCATACCGCGCTGAGCCTCAAGTTTTCCGACCTCCTCTTCCTTTTCATGCTCGTGATCATCCGCTCCATCACCTCATATTTCCTCGACCGTGAACTCGGTCAGCTCAAACAGGAGCTAGGCAATGACTGACTTTTCCAATCTCAAGGCGATTTACGTAAACACCTCCCTCAAGAAAACGCCGGGGGAAAGCCACACGCAACTGCTGATGAACGCCAGTGCCGACATCATGCGCAAACAGGGGGTCGCGGTCGAACATCTCTATCTGCTCGACCATCAGGTGCCCCCCGGCATCTACCCCGATATGACCGAACATGGCTGGGACCGCGACGACTGGCCCGAGCTGTGGAAGAAAGTGAACGCCGCCGATATCCTCATCATCGGGACGCCGATCTGGCTGGGGGAGGAAAGTTCCGTCTGCCGTGTGCTCATCGAGCGGCTCTATGCCATGTCGGGCGAGTTGAACGACAAGGGCCAGTCGGTCTTCTACAACAAGGTCGGCGGTACCATCGTGACGGGCAACGAGGATGGTATCAAACATGTGGCGATGACCACGGGCTTTGCCTTGAACCATCTGGGCTATTCTCTGCCGCCGCAGGCAGACGCGGGCTGGATCGGCGAGGCCGGGCCGGGACCTTCCTACGGCGACGAAAAGGACGATGGCAGCCGGGTGGGGTTCGACAACAGCTTTACCAAGCGCAACACGACCATCATGACATGGAACCTGATGCATCTTGCCGCCATGCTGAAAGCGGCGGGTGGTTACCCGAACGAAGGCAATGATCGCAACGCGATGGACGCGGGGCAGGATTTCGGTTTCGAAAACCCGGAGTATCGCAGCTAAATGCAGCTTCCGGGGCTTGATAACGCGCTGAATTGGGACATCCCCGAAAGGTTGAACATGGCAGCGCAATGTCTCGCTGGCCCGCCCGACGCGGTGGCGATCATCGACCTGCGCGAGGGGGAGCGCCATGACGTGACCCGGGCCGCCTTGGCAGAGCGGGTCGACGCCATCGCAGCGCATCTGCGCGAACGGGTCGAGCCCGGGGACCGGATCGGCGTTCTGCTGGGCCAGTCCCCGGACTGCGCGGCGGCGCATCTCGCAATCTGGAAGATCGGGGCGATCTCCGCCCCGCTTTTCCAACTGTTCGAGCGCGATGCTCTTGCCAGCCGGGTGACGGATGCGGGCTGCACGCTGGTGCTGACGGATGCACGCGGCGCGGGCTTGCTTGGCGATCTGGCGCCCGCGCTGCTCATGGATGATATCCCGACATGGAGGGGCGGCGCGCTGCCCTTCGCCGATACCGCCGCCGAGGATCCGGCGGTGCTCATCTACACCTCCGGCACTACAGGCACGCCCAAGGGGGCTTTGCACGCGCATCGGGTGCTGACGGGGCATCTGCCCGGCGTCTCGCTCAGCCACGATATTCTGGGCGAGGCGGGCGATTGTTTCTGGACCCCGGCGGACTGGGCATGGATCGGCGGGCTGTTCGATGTCGCTATGCCGGCCCTCGCGCTGGGCATCCCGGTGGTCTCGGCCCGGATGCCGAAATTTACGCCCGAAGGTTGCGCCGAGATCGTCGCGCGGGGCGGGGTGCGGAATGTCTTTTTCCCGCCCACGGCGCTGCGTATGCTGAAGGCCTCGGATACCGCGATCCCCGGGCTGCGGTCGGTCGCCAGCGGGGGCGAGCCCCTCGGGGCGGAGATGCTGGAGTGGGGCCGCCGCGCCTTTGGCCTTGATATCAACGAGTTCTATGGTCAGACCGAATGCAACATGGTCGCATCGAGCTGTGCGGCGCGCTTTGCAGGGCGTCCCGGGCATATCGGCAAGGCGGTGCCGGGCCATGAGGTGGCGGTGATCGATGACGCGGGCAAGCCGGTTGCGGGTGAAGGCGACGTCGCGGTGCGGCGCGGCTCTGCCTCCATGATGCTCAAGTATTGGAACAGGCCCGATGCCACCGCCGAGAAGTTCCGGGGCGATTGGCTCATCACCGGGGACCGGGGCGTGATGCAAGACGGCTACCTGCGCTTCGTGGGGCGGGAGGATGACGTGATCACCTCTGCCGGGTACCGGATCGGCCCGGCAGAGATCGAGGATTGCCTGCTGACCCATCCCGGTGTCGCCACGGTGGGCGTCGTCGGTAAACCCGATGCGCTGCGCACGGAGATCGTGAAAGCCTATGTGGTTCGCAAGGCCCATGATCGCACCGAGGCGGAAGAGTTGCAGAACTGGGTGCGTGACCGGCTGGCGCGCTATTCCTACCCGCGGGAAATCGAATTCGTGGATGCCCTGCCCATGACGGTAACGGGCAAGGTGATCCGCAAGGAACTGAAGGCGCGCGCGGCGCGCGAAGGCAAGGAAACGACATGAAGCTTACATCGCAGGCCCTTCCCGCGTCCGAGGCGTTCAAGGCGAATGAAATGGCGCATCTCAAGGCGCTGGCAGAGGTGCGCGAGGCGGCGGAAACCGCCGCGCTGGGGGGCGGTGAAAAGAGCCGCCAGCGGCATGAAAGCCGCGGCAAGATGCTGCCGCGCCAGCGGGTCGCCAACCTGCTCGATCCCGGCAGTCCGTTTCTCGAGATCGGGGCAACCGCGGCCCATGGGCTCTATGACGGGGCCGCACCGGCGGCGGGCGTCATCGCCGGCATCGGGCGCGTGCAGGGGCAGGAGGTGATGGTGGTCTGCAACGACGCCACCGTGAAGGGCGGCACCTATTACCCGATGACCGTGAAGAAGCACCTGCGCGCGCAGGAGATCGCCGAAGAGAACCATCTGCCCTGTATCTACCTGGTGGATTCGGGCGGGGCGAACCTGCCCAATCAGGATGAAGTCTTTCCCGACCGGGATCATTTCGGGCGCATCTTCTACAATCAGGCCCGGATGAGCGGGAAGGGCATCCCGCAGATCGCCGTGGTGATGGGCTCCTGCACCGCCGGGGGGGCCTATGTGCCTGCCATGTCCGATGTGACGATCATCGTGAAGGAGCAGGGGACCATCTTCCTCGCTGGTCCGCCGCTGGTGAAGGCCGCAACCGGGGAGGTCGTCAGCGCCGAGGATCTCGGCGGGGGCGATGTGCATACGCGCCTTTCAGGCGTGGCCGACTATCTGGCCGAGGACGACGCCCATGCGCTGGCGCTGGCGCGCCGAGCCGTGGGATCGCTCAACCGCGCAAAGCCGCGCACGGTGGTTTGGGAAACGCCGGAAGAGCCGGCCTATGACCCCGCCGAGATGCTGGGTGTCGTGCCCGCCGACCTGCGGACCCCCTACGACATCCGCGAAGTCATTGCCCGCCTTGTGGATGGCAGCCGCTTCGACGAGTTCAAGCCGCGTTTTGGCGAGACATTGGTCACGGGCTTTGCGCATCTGAAGGGATGCCCCATCGGGATCGTCGCGAACAACGGGGTGCTCTTTTCCGAAGCGGCGCAAAAGGGCGCGCATTTCGTCGAGCTTTGCAGCCAGCGCCATATCCCGCTGGTGTTCCTGCAGAACATCACCGGCTTCATGGTGGGGCGGAAGTACGAGAACGAGGGCATCGCGCGGCATGGCGCCAAGATGGTCACCGCCGTGGCCTCGACCAATGTGCCCAAGATCACCATGCTTGTGGGCGGCTCCTTCGGGGCGGGCAACTACGGCATGGCGGGGCGCGCCTACAGCCCGCGTTTCATGTGGACATGGCCCAACAGCCGCATATCCGTCATGGGCGGCGCGCAGGCGGCGGGCGTCTTGGCGACCGTCAAGCGCGATGCCATCGAACGCGGCGGCGGCAGCTGGACCGAGGAAGAGGAAACCGCCTTCAAACAGCCCACCATCGACATGTTCGAGGAACAATCCCATCCGCTTTATGCCAGTGCCCGCCTCTGGGACGATGGTATCGTGGACCCCCGTCTCAGCCGCGACGTGCTGGCGCTGTCGCTTTCCGCCAGCCTGAACGCCCCCATCGGAGAGACACGCTTTGGCGTGTTCCGCATGTGATGGGTCAGGTCTGCGACAGGGGGCCAGCCCCCGCCGCCGCGCTGCGGCGCCTCCCCCGGGATTTGGGGCCATTTGGAAGCAAGGACATACGGAAGGCCGAAGTTGATGTTTGACACGATCCTGATTGCGAACCGGGGCGAGATCGCCTGCCGGGTGATCGAAACGGCGCGGGCCATGGGGCTGCGCTGCGTGGCCGTCTATTCGGATGCGGACGTGGGCGCGAAGCATGTGCAGATGGCGGACCGGGCGGTGCACATCGGCGGCTCCGCCCCCGGAGAGAGCTACCTGAGGGGCGACGCCATCGTGCAGGCGGCGCGGGACACAGGCGCGCAGGCGATCCATCCGGGCTACGGTTTCCTGTCCGAGAACCCCGACTTCGTGGAGGCGGTGGAGGCCGCCGGGCTGGTCTTCATCGGGCCCTCGGCCAAAGCGATCCGTGCCATGGGGCTGAAGGATGCGGCCAAGGCGCTGATGGTCGAGGCGGGTGTGCCGGTCGTGCCGGGTTACCACGGTGCCGATCAGGATGACGCGCTGCTCGCGCGGGAGGCCGAGGACATCGGCTATCCGGTCCTGATCAAGGCGGTGGCTGGCGGCGGCGGCAAGGGCATGCGGCTGGTCGAGAAGCCGGGCGATTTCGACAAGGCCCTGGCATCGGCCCGGTCCGAGGCAAAGGCGGCCTTTGGCAATGCTGATGTTCTGGTCGAGAAATTCGTGAGCAAACCGCGCCACATCGAGGTGCAGATTTTCGGCGACGGTACCCGCGCCGTGCATCTCTTCGAGCGGGATTGCTCGCTGCAGCGGCGCCACCAGAAGGTCATCGAGGAGGCCCCCGCGCCGGGTATGACCGAAGAGATGCGCGCCGCCATGGGGCAGGCGGCTGTCCGCGCGGCGGAAGCCATCGGCTATGCCGGTGCGGGTACGGTGGAATTCATCGTCGACAGTTCCGACGGGCTGCGGCCCGACGGGTTCTTCTTCATGGAGATGAACACACGCCTGCAGGTGGAGCACCCGGTGACCGAGATGATCACCGGTGTGGACCTTGTGGAATGGCAGTTGCGGGTCGCCGCGGGTGAGCCGCTGCCTGTTGCGCAGGATGATCTGCGGATCACGGGCCATGCCTTCGAGGCGCGTCTATATGCCGAGGATGTGCCCAAGGGCTTCTTGCCCGCGACCGGCAGGCTCAGCCATCTTTCCTTTCCCGCCATGGCGCGGGCGGACAGCGGGGTCCGGGCAGGGGATACGATCAGCCCGTTTTACGATCCGATGATCGCGAAGGTCATCGTGCATGGCCCGAACCGGGATATGGCGCTGGCGCGGCTGCGCGCGGCCCTCGCGGGTACGCAGGTGGGGGGCACGGTGACGAACCTTGCCTTTCTGGGGGCGCTGGCCGCGCATGAAGGCTTTGCCGCGGGCGATGTGGATACCGGGCTGATCGCGCGCGACATCGATGACCTGACCCGCCCCCCCGGGGTGGAGCCGCGGCATAAGGCGCTGGCTGGGATGGCGGCGCTGGACCTGCTTGCGCCAGACCCCGATGCGGGTTTCCACCTTTGGCAGCCGCTGCGGCGGCGGGTCGAGTTGCGGCAGGGCGACGAGAGTTTCGAGCTGAAGGTGCGGGTGCTGGACGCGGATACTCAGGTCTGGTCCATCGGCGAGAGAGAGGTCGAGGCGCGGCGGCTGCACGGACGCTGGCGCATCGGTGGGCATCCGGCGGCGGAGGTCGCGGTTGCGGACGGCGTTGTGACGGTGTTTGATGGCTACGGTCTGGCCTTCGACATTGTCGATCCGCTGGACCGCGCGGCGGGTGCCCAGGGTGACGGCAACGTCATCGAGGCGCCGATGCCGGGACTGGTGCGCGCGGTGGAGGCCGAGGTTGGGCAGAAGGTTTCCAAGGGGGACCGGCTGGCCGTGTTGGAGGCGATGAAGATGGAACATTCCCTGCTGGCTGCGCGGGACGGCATCATTGCCGAAGTGCTGGCGGCGCCCGGCGATCAGGTGGAGGCGGGCGCGGCGCTCGTCCGGCTCGAAGCCGAAGCGGAAGACGCCGCATGATCACCTTGCACCATTGCCCCCAGACCCGCTCCATGCGGACGCTCTGGCTGCTCAACGAGCTTGAAGACGTCGAATTTCAGGTCAAGCTGCATGCTTTCGACAAGAGCCTGCGTGACCCGGAGTACCTGACGCTTTCCCCCGCGGGCCGCGTGCCCGCGCTGGAGATCGACGGTGAGCGCATGTTCGAAACCGGGGCGATCACCGAATACCTCTGCGAACGGTTCAGTCCCGAAAGGCTGGGGCGGATGCCGGGGAGTATCAATCGCATGGCCTGGCTGGTCTGGGTCCATTTCGCAGAGACGATCAGCCAGCACGCGGCTGCCCTGACCCAGCAGCACATTGCGTTGCGCGACGATTCCATGCGCAGCCCCATCGTGATGAAGCTGGAGGCGGCGCGGATCGCGAAATGCTATGATGCGCTGGAAGCGCGGCTGAGCACACCGGTCGAGAACCGCGATTACATGCTGACCAGCGGGTTTTCGGCTGCCGATATCTCGGTAGGGCAGGCGGTCTATATGGCGCGCCATTTCGTGAAGCTGGACGATCATCCCAGCGTTGCCGAATGGTACGAACGCATCACCGATCGCCCCGCTTTCCAGAAGTCGCTGCCTGATGAGCAGCGCCTTTACGAAAAGGATTTCTACCCACCCTGGCCGGTGGAATGACCCGGCGCGGTCAGGCGCTGGGCGGCAGATTGATCAGCAGCGAGGGGAGGCGGGCATGAGCCTAGGACCATGTGAAATCTTCGAGGTGGGCCCGCGCGACGGCCTGCAGAACGAGGCGCGGCCCATTCCTGTGGAGGAGAAGGTCGCGCTAGTCGACCGGCTGAGCGAGGCGGGCTTCAACCGCATCGAATGCGCGAGTTTCGTGAGCCCCAAGTGGGTGCCGCAAATGGTCGGCTCCGCCGAGGTGCTGGCCGGTATCAAACGCCGCGACGGCGTGCGCTATGCGGCCCTTGCACCCAACATGCGCGGGTTCGAGGATGCCCGGGCTGCAGGAGCGGACGAAGTGGCGGTCTTCGCCTCCGCTTCCGAAGGGTTCAGCCGCAAGAACATCAACGCCAGCGTCGAAGAGGCCTTCGAGCGGTTCGCGCCCATACTCGAAGAGGCGCGGCATCTGGACATTCCCGTGCGGGGCTATGTGTCTTGCGTGATCGAATGCCCCTATGACGGGCCGGTGGCGCCCGCGCAGGTCGCGGCGGTGGCCGACCGGCTCTTTGCCATGGGCTGCTACGAGATCTCGCTGGGCGATACCATCGGGGCGGGCACGCCGGACAGGATCGCGCGGATGCTGCTGACGGTGCGCGATGTCGTTCCCGTGGGGCGGCTGGCCGGGCATTACCATGACACCCACGGTCGGGCGCTTAGCAATATCGATACCTCGCTGTCGCTGGGCGTACGGGTCTTCGACGCGGCAGTGGGCGGTCTTGGCGGATGCCCATATGCTCCCGGGGCCGCCGGAAACGTGGCCACGGAGGCGGTGAACAAACATCTCACGGCGCTGGGGTACGAAACCGGGCTGGATCAGGACGCGATCCTTGATGCCGCCCGCATGGCGCGCGACATGCGCGGCGACTGAAGCCGGTATCGCCACCCACAGGAGGATTTATGTACGATACGCTGCAACTGCGCACCGACGACCGGGGCGTTGCGACGCTGACGCTGAACAAGCCCGAAAAGCACAATGCCATGTCCGCCGAGATGATGGCCGAATTGACCGATGCGGCGCGGCGGCTGGGGCAGGACGATGCGGTTCGCGTGCTTGTCCTCACTGGAGCGGGAAAATCATTCTGCGCCGGGGCGGATCTGGGCTGGATGCGGGCACAGCGCGACATGGATGCGAAAACGCGGTCTGGCGAAGCACTGAAGCTGGCGCGGATGCTCGATGCGCTCAACACTTTGCCGAAACCCCTGGTGGGGCGCGTGCAGGGCAATGCCTTCGGCGGCGGCGTGGGGATGGCATCTGTCTGTGATGTCGCCATTGGGGTGGATAGCCTCAGGATGGGGTTCACCGAAACACGGCTGGGGATCATCCCCGCGACGATCGGGCCTTATGTCCTTGCCCGCATGGGGGAGGGGCGCGCGCGCCGGGTCTTCATGTCGGCGCGGCTGTTCGATGCCGCCGAAGCCGTCGATTTGGGGCTGCTTTCCCGCTGCGTGCCAGAGGCTGAACTCGACGCCGCGGTCGAGCGTGAGGTCGTGCCCTATCTGTCCTGCGCGCCCGGTGCGGTGGCCGCCGCGAAGGCGCTCGCCCGGGGGCTGGGACCGGTGATCGACGACAAGGTGATCGAGCGTACGGTTTCGGCCCTTGCCGCGCGCTGGGAAACCGATGAGGCCGCCGAAGGGATCGATGCTTTCTTCGAGAAACGAAAGCCAGAATGGCAGTGACAAAAACTTGGTGACTTTGCCGCATCTATCCTTATAGTGAGACTTTAGGTGCCAAAATGGCGAATTTCATCAGGGGCAGGTCGTGGAGTATCACCAACACACGTTTGACTGCCCCGGGATGGGGAAACCGGCCCCCCGCCCCATGAAGGGCTCTGCTAACGCTATCACAAGTATGTGTCGGCATGTAGATCGGGGGCATCGCCACGGAAAGAAGGCTGATAATCTGCAGATCCGGAACAAGGATGCTTTCCGCGCCGACCTTGCCGAAAAGTATGTCAGGGCGGGAGGTTTTCAAGGTCTGACGCCCTTGCCATCTGGAAGAGAAGCGGGGTGAGCGTTGTTGCGCGGCGGCCGCGGGCCGTCTTTTACGAGTGTTGACGAGGTAGAGATCGGTCCCAATGCAACTGCATAAGCTACATCAGGATGCGCATTCCCGCGCTGTGGAACACGTCACCCTACGTATGGACTGGCTGAGGACGGGGAACGTCGAGATGCTGGCGCGTCACTGTGCGGTGCCGCTGGCCATATATTCAGACGAATCCATTGCCGTGATCCAGCACCGCGACGATCTGGAAGCCATGTACAGCCGGCTCTGCGAAACGGTCTTCGCGCTTGGCCCGACGGAGGTGAAGCAGAACATCGTGCATGTGTGCCGGCTGCGTCAGGCCCGGGTGGCGATTGAGTTGCAGCGCACATGGTCGCCCCGTTTTGGTCCTCCGCTGCGCGAATCTCTCGTATACCGGATGCGGGTGGCGCCTGCCGGGGGCTGGGTCTCTGTCGAGATGGTGGAAATCCTGCGGATCGGTACGCACAGGCACCCCGATCCGCTGTCCTGAGCGGGCTTTCACGCGACCTTTGAAAACCGGCGCAGGGGGGTACGCCACCCGGTTGCCACGGCCTTCCCCGGGCGCGCTCGCATCGCTGCGGCGGAGTAGCCCAATGCGCTTGGCTTCGGTTGACCCTGCCGGACGGCAGGGATAAACCCGAAAGCAAGTGAAAGCGGGGCTGTGGGCTCCGTCTTACCCGAAAAGGAGCCTCCCTTGGACGACATGCTGCGGGAATATCTTCCGATCCTCGTCTTCCTTGCCGTCGCGATCGGTCTGGGCCTTGTTCTGATCCTTGCCGCCGTGGTCATCGCGGTGCGCAACCCGGACCCGGAAAAGGTCTCGGCCTATGAATGCGGGTTCAACGCCTTTGACGACGCGCGGATGAAGTTCGACGTGCGGTTCTACCTCGTGTCGATCCTGTTCATCATCTTCGATCTGGAAATCGCGTTCTTGTTTCCATGGGCGGTCGCTTTCAAGGACATGAGCATGATCGGCTTCTGGTCGATGATGGTCTTCCTCGCCGTGCTGACCGCGGGCTTCGCCTATGAATGGAAGAAGGGGGCGCTGGAATGGCAGTGACCGACACCTATACCCCGGCCACCGCCGGGATGGACCGGGACGTGGCAACCCAGAACCTGAATGCGGAGCTTCAGGACAAGGGGTTTCTGCTGACCTCGACCGAAGACATCATCAACTGGGCACGCACCGGTTCGCTGCACTGGATGACCTTCGGGCTCGCCTGCTGCGCGGTGGAGATGATGCACACCTCCATGCCGCGCTATGACCTCGAACGCTTCGGCACCGCGCCGCGCGCCAGCCCGCGCCAGTCGGACCTGATGATCGTCGCGGGCACGCTCACCAACAAGATGGCCCCCGCGCTGCGCAAGGTCTATGACCAGATGCCCGAGCCGCGCTACGTGATCTCCATGGGATCCTGCGCCAACGGCGGCGGATATTATCACTACAGCTATTCGGTGGTGCGCGGCTGCGACCGGATCGTGCCGGTGGACGTCTATGTGCCGGGTTGCCCGCCCACCGCGGAAGCGCTGCTTTACGGCATTCTTCAGCTGCAGAAGAAGATGCGCCGTACCGGAACGATCGTGCGATGAACGCAGGCTGGATCAGGGAGATCCCTACATGAGTGAACAGCTTCAGGAATTGGGCGCCTATATCGAGGCGAAGCGCCCCGACTGCGTGCTCGGCTGGGATGTGCGCCACGGCGAATTGAACCTAAACGTCACCCTCGGCAACATCGCCGGGCTCGTCGAATTCCTCAAGGGCGATGCGACCTGCCGGTTTTCCACGCTGGTGGACATCACGGCGGTGGATCACATCGGGCGGGCAAAGCGGTTCGACGTGGTCTATCACCTGCTCAGCATGTACCAGAACCACCGCATCCGCCTGCGGGTCGCCGTGCGGGAAAAGGATATGGTGCCCTCGCTGGTGAACGTGCATCCTTCGGCCAACTGGTTCGAACGGGAAGTCTTCGACATGTTCGGCATCCTCTTTTCCGGTCACCCGGACCTGCGCCGCATCCTGACGGACTATGGTTTTCGCGGCTTTCCGCTGCGCAAGGATTTCCCGACCACCGGCTATACCGAGGTGCGCTACGACGAGGCGGAGAAGCGCGTCGTTTACGAACCCGTCTCGCTGGTGCAGGAATATCGGCAGTTCGATTTCATGTCGCCCTGGGAAGGGGCGGACTATATCCTGCCGGGTGATGACAAATCGGCGCCCGACGGGCATGTTTCCAAACCGGGAGACAAGTAATGGGCTTTTTCGGCTGGCTGATCCTGTCGGCGCTTTTCATCATTCCGATGCTGAAGCTGCTGCCGCATTTCGGAATTCACAAATACTGGGCCTTTGCCTGCCTCGTGCCCTTCGGAACACTGGCGCTGGTTTGGTGGATGAGCATGCGGCTGCAAGAGTTGGAGCGTAGGTGATGGACGGTAGCAAAGGTTTCGAAGACGCCCTGACCGGCGAACAGAAGATCCGCAACTTCAACATCAACTTCGGCCCCCAACACCCTGCCGCGCATGGTGTTCTTCGACTGGTGCTGGAGCTTGACGGCGAAATCGTCGAACGCTGCGATCCGCATATCGGCCTGCTGCACCGCGGGACCGAGAAGCTGATGGAAAGCCGGACCTACCTGCAGAACCTGCCCTATTTCGACCGGCTCGACTACGTCGCCCCGATGAACCAGGAACACGCTTGGTGCCTCGCGATCGAGAAGCTGACCGGCGTCGAGGTGCCGCGCCGCGCGTCGCTCATTCGGGTGCTCTACTCCGAGATCGGGCGCATCCTGTCGCATCTGCTGAACGTGACCACGCAGGCCATGGACGTGGGCGCGCTGACCCCGCCGCTCTGGGGGTTCGAGGAACGCGAAAAGCTGATGATCTTCTATGAGCGGGCCTGCGGTGCGCGTCTGCACGCGGCCTATTTCCGGCCCGGCGGCGTCCATCAGGATCTGCCCGACGCGCTGATCGACGACATCGAGGCATGGTGCAAACAGTTCCCCGAGGTGCTTGACGACATCGACGGGCTGCTGACGGAAAACCGTATCTTCAAGCAGCGCAACGTCGATATCGGCGTCGTCTCCGAGCAGGACATTCAGGAATGGGGCTTTTCCGGCGTGATGGTGCGCGGTTCCGGCCTCGCATGGGATTTGCGGCGCGCGCAGCCCTATGAATGTTACGACGAGTTCGATTTCCAGATCCCCGTCGGCAAGAACGGCGACTGCTACGACCGCTATCTCGTCCGCATGGAAGAGATGCGCCAGTCCGTGCGGATCATGGAACAGGCCATCGTCAAACTGCGCGAACCCGAAGGTCGGGGCGATATCCTTGCAAGGGGCAAGATCACGCCGCCGTCGCGCACCGCAATGAAGACCGACATGGAAAGCCTGATCCACCACTTCAAACTCTACACAGAGGGCTTCCACGTGCCCGAGGGAGAGGTCTATTGCGCGGTGGAAGCGCCAAAGGGCGAATTCGGCGTCTATCTCGTCGCCGATGGCACCAACAAGCCCTATCGCGCCAAGCTGCGCGCGCCGGGATATCTGCACCTGCAGGCGATCGATCACATTTCCAAGGGCCACCAGCTTGCGGATGTGGCGGCGATCATCGGCACTATGGACGTTGTTTTCGGGGAGATCGATCGATGAATGCCGCACGCATAATCACGCTCACGGGGCTGGCCAGCCTTGCGCTGCCGCTGCCGCTCGCGGCGCAGGAAACCTCCGAAGCGGCGCTGTTTACCGTGCTCGCGCGGGAAGGCTGCATCGTGTCGGAACGCGGCATGAACGAAGTTCTGGCCCCTGAAGGCTTCGATTTCCGCTTTGTCAGCGACACGCTGACCCAGTTGCTGGCCGACGGCGAGGCGTCGATGAACGCCGACAATGAAATGCATCTGCCCGCCTCGGTCTGCCCGCCCGCGGAACCCGCGCCCTCGCCGCGCGACGTGCTGCTTCGGACCTTTGCCGAAAACGATTGTTCGGTGGATGAGGCGCGGCTTGCCGAACTGGCGCCCGACCTGTCGGATGCGGCCAAGGTGGCCGTGCTTTTGCCGATGTTCGAAGACGGCACGCTGACCGTTACCGGCAGGACGGCGACGCTCGCCGAAGACGCCTGCACACCGACCGAATAGTAGGACAGACATGCTCCGCCGACTGCACCCCGAACAGCCCGAAAGCTTTGCCTTCACGCCCGACAATCAGGCCTGGGCCGAAGCACAGATGACGAAATACCCCGAGGGCCGTCAGGCCAGCGCCATCATTCCGCTGCTCTGGCGCGCGCAGGAACAGGAAGGCTGGCTGTCCCGCCCGGCCATCGAACATGTGAGCGAAATGCTCGGCATGGCCTATATCCGCGGGCTCGAGGTCGCGACCTTCTATTTCATGTTCCAGCTTCAGCCCGTGGGCAGCGTGGCGCATGTTCAGGTCTGCGGCACCACGTCCTGCATGATCTGCGGGGCCGAGGACCTGATCGGCGTCTGCAAGGAACGTATCGCGCCGCGGGCGCATGAACTTTCCGCCGATGGCAAGTTCAGCTGGGAAGAGGTCGAATGCCTCGGGGCCTGCTCCAATGCGCCCATGGCGCAGATCGGCAAGGATTATTACGAGGATCTGACGGCGGAACGTCTGGGCGAGATCATCGATGAAATGGCCGCGGGCGACGTGCCTGTGCCGGGCCCGCAGAATGGCCGCTATGCGTCCGAACCCGCCGCCGGGTTGACCAGCCTGAAAGACCATGCCGAAGGCCGCCCCGAATACAACGCCTCTGCCGATCTGGCGGTGAGCATCGGCGACACGATCAAGCGCATCGACGGAACCGAAGTGCCCCTGACCACGCCATGGCAGGACAATGGCGTGGACGAGGATGCAGATGGCGTCGCCCCGCGCGACGATCTGATGGCCCCCTCGGGCCCCGACGGCGCACAGGGTGGCAGGACAGAGGCCGAAGCCCCCGCGCCGCGCGATGTGGGCGACAGTTCAGACAAATATTCCGAAGCCGAGGGCGAAGCGCCAAACGTCGAAGCCACCGGTCGCCCAGATGAAGGCAGCGTCGCACCGCCCGAAAAGAACACTGGTGTGGGGGCGGAATCCGGCCACCCCGCGCCTGAGGCGACCCCCTCGGCCAAGGACGCCGATCCCGGCACGAGGCCCGTGGCGCTGTCGACGGCGCGCGACGCCGGGGCGGATGACCTCAAGAAGATCAAGGGCATCGGTCCTAAAGTCGAAAAGACGCTGAACGACATGGGCATCTATCATTACGACCAGATCGCGGGCTGGAGCCCCGAAGAGGTCGCCTGGGTCGATCAGAACCTCAAGGGTTTCAAAGGGCGCGCGAGCCGTGATGCATGGGTGGCCCAAGCGGGCGGCCTCGTGTCCGGTTCGAAGGATAAATGAACAGGCGGTAGGAGAGACGGAAGCAAGCGCAGTACCACATCCACCGCCGCGACCTGAACCAAGGGGGACGACACGGACATGAATACATCATCCACGAAAGAGGCCTGCACCCGCCGGTGCTGGTGGACCGGCGCTGCCGTCGGCGTGATCGTTGCCATCCTATGTCTCATCGGGGGCTGGGGCTGGCTGGGTGCCATTCTTGTCGGCCTGATCCTCTGGGCGATCGTCGGTTTCGGCCTGTCCAAGGTCCTGTGTTCCGGCACGGAAGACGAAAACCCCTTCGGCAGCAGCGCCGAAGAGCGCCGCGCCGCCGCCCGGCAGCGCGACAGCGGGGCTGACATCGCCTCCGCCTCGCTCGCGGGTGGGGCAGGGGCCACTGTTGCCAGCCCCGATCCCCAGCCCGAGGCGGAGCCCAATGAAAGCGGCACGACCTCTGCCGTTGAATTCGTCGACGAAACGCCGGACCGTGCGGAGCCTGCCGCTTCGGCAGAGGAGTTGGATCAGGCAGCGCCCGTGGAAAGCCCCCCGGCAAAATCCGACGCCGCCGCGCCTGCGGGAAAGCCCGTCAATGGCGTGGTTCCCGACGCGGATGACGTGAAGGCAGAGAGCGACGCGCCCTTCAAGGTGCGCCCCTCCAAGCCGCTGCAGGGGCAGGCGGAACTGGCCGCCCGGAAGGGATCGTGGAAATACGATCCGGCGGCAGGTGGTGCCGCCACGGCTGCGCCCGTCGCGGATTCGACTGCAGAGGTTTCGGAGGAAATGCCCTCGGACGCTGATGGTGAGGGTAAGGCACCGGTCACATTGGACGCGCCGCGCGGCGGGTCTGCCGACGATCTGCAGCGCATCGGGGGTGTCGGCCCCAAGATGGAACAGACGCTCAACGATCTGGGCTTCTATCACTACGATCAGATTGCCGACTGGACGGAGGAGGAGATCGACTGGGTCGATTCCCGTCTGAGGTTCAAGGGCCGTATCCGCCGTGACGACTGGGTGGGTCAGGCCAGCGCGCTCGCCAAGGCCACTCAGGGCTGACACGACAGGCAATCGCGGTGGAAGACAGGAACGCAGACAGGGCGCTCGCGCGCAAGGGCCAGACGGCGGCCGCGGTAATCGCGGGCACCATGCTGCTGTGGCTCGCGGCCCAATGGGCCGCCCCCGCCATGGGGTTGCCCGGGCGCTATGCCTTCCTGTTCGATCTCGCCGCGCTCGCGGCCCTTTTCTGGGCCATGGTGGTGATTTTTCAGATGTGGCAGGCCCGGCGGGCCGGCCGAAAGACTTCCGGTCCCACGGGCCGAGACAACCGAGGGTAGCTTCATGCTTCAGGACCAAGACCGCATCTTCACCAATATCTACGGCATGGCCGACCGCAGCCTGAAGGGCGCGCAGCAGCGGGGCCATTGGGATGGTACCGCGGGCATCATCCAGAAAGGCCGCGACTGGATCGTGGATCAGATGAAGGCCTCCGGCCTGCGGGGCCGGGGTGGTGCTGGCTTCCCCACGGGTCTGAAATGGTCCTTCATGCCCAAGGAAAGCGACGGGCGGCCCGCCTATCTGGTGGTCAACGCCGACGAATCCGAACCGGGTACCTGCAAGGACCGCGAGATCATGCGCCATGATCCGCACACGCTGATCGAAGGCTGCCTCATCGCCTCTTTCGCGATGAACGCCCATGCGTGCTATATCTACATCCGCGGTGAATACATCCGCGAGCGCGAGGCGCTGCAGCGCGCTATCGACGAAGCCTATGACGCGGGCCTTCTGGGCAAGAACGCCGCCGGTTCCGGCTGGGATTTCGACCTCTATGTCGCCCATGGCGCGGGGGCCTATATCTGCGGCGAGGAAACCGCCCTGCTGGAATCGCTCGAAGGCAAGAAGGGCATGCCCCGGATGAAGCCGCCGTTCCCCGCCGGTGCGGGCCTTTATGGCTGCCCGACGACGGTGAACAACGTCGAATCCATCGCGGTGGTGCCAACGATCCTGCGTCGTGGCCCGGAATGGTTCGCAGGCTTCGGGCGCCCCAACAACGCGGGCACCAAGCTCTTTGCCATTTCAGGCCATGTAAACAACCCCTGCGTGGTCGAAGAGGCCATGTCGATCACCTTCGAGGAGCTGATCGAGACTCACTGTGGGGGCATCCGGGGCGGTTGGGACAACCTGAAGGCCGTGATCCCCGGCGGATCCTCCGTGCCGCTGATCCCCGGCAAGGACATGCGCGAAGCGATCATGGATTTCGACTACCTGCGCGAACAGCGTTCCGGGCTCGGCACTGCGGCTGTCATCGTGATGGATAATTCCACCGATATCATCAAGGCGATCTGGCGGTTGTCGAAATTCTACAAGCATGAATCCTGCGGTCAGTGCACCCCCTGCCGGGAAGGCACCGGCTGGATGATGCGCGTGATGGACCGCCTTGTGACCGGTGATGCGGAGCCCGAGGAAATCGACATGCTGCTGGACGTGACCAAGCAGGTCGAAGGCCACACGATCTGCGCACTTGGCGATGCGGCGGCATGGCCCATTCAGGGTCTCATCCGGCATTTCCGGGACGAGATCGAGGATCGCATCAAGCACAAGCGCACGGGCCGTGTCAGCGCGGTCGCGGCGGAGTGATCCGTGGCCGCGGCCGATCCCGCATCAGCCTCTGTCGGCGCCGCGTTTGAACTGGCGCTGACGGCCCATGGCGGCCAGACGGACCGCGCGGGGCAGCTCTATATCGGCCATGTGGCGCGGGTCACCGCGCGAATGACGGAGGACGCCGACCGGATCGTCGCGCTGTTGCACGACACGGTGGAGGATACCGACGTCACGCTGGAGCGCATCCGCGAGACCTTTGGCGACAGCACCGCGCGTTCGGTCGATTGCCTGACGCATCGGCCCGAGGAAAGCGTGGAAAGCTACATGGCGCGGGTCAATACCGATGCCTGCGCGCGCCGCGTGAAACAGGCCGATCTCGACGACAATGCCGATCCACGCCGCCTGCTGATGCTCGATGACAAGACACGTGACCGGCTCTTGCAGAAATACGCCAATATGCAGGCCCTGTTGCGCACCGATGACACGGGGCAGGACGCATGAACAGGCGCTGCCGCGCGGCCCTAGAGGCGCATCCGGTCAAACCGGTGCGTCTTGACCATTGGCGCGACAATGGCGATAGCGAAACCGCGCCCTGCCGGTCTGTCCGGACGGGGCATCGAAATATCGCGCGGTACCGCGCGGCCCCTCTATCGGAGTGATGCGATGACCCGGACAATCCTGATCGTGACCGCCCTTGCCCTGGCGGCGGGTTGCACCAGCGCCGAGGACCGGGTCCTGTTCGACGGCTATTACTTCCCCACCAAGGTCCGCAAGGTCGACGGCCAGCGCGACCACATCACGATCGAGGTCAGGGACGCCGCCCGATCCATCGAGGGCGCGCGCGAAGCGGGCCGTTACGCGGCGGTATCCTATTGCGTCGGCACCTATGGCTCTTCCGACATCCAGTGGATCGCGGGACCGGACACACTGCCCGAAAGGCTGCGGCTGGTGGACGGGTCCCTGCGGCTCGAAGGAATCTGCCCGCAGTGATGCGAAAGGCGACATATTGCCATCAGGCGCCTGCTATCGGGAGTGTTATTGTATTTCCGAAGGCCCAAACCCCATGTCCGACGGGGGGAACAGAACCCCGTCACATGAGGAGAGCGATATGAAACGCATGATGATCACCGCCGCCGTCGGACTGGCCCTGCTGGCAGCACCCGTTGCGGCAAAACCGCCCCTGCGCGACGTGCCCGCCATCGACGACGCGCTGCTGGACCTCGGCATCGCGGACCGTATCCGCAAGAACTGCCCCGACATCAGCGCCCGCATGCTGACCGCGATCGGCTATCTCTACGGGCTGAAGGACAAGGCCCGCGATCTGGGCTACTCCGACGCGGAGATCGAGGCCTATGTCGACAGCGATGCGGAAAAGGCGCGGATGAAGGCCCGCGGGGCTGCATTTTTCAAGGCGCGGGGGGTCGATACTTCGGACCCGCAAAGCTATTGTGCGCTCGGACGCGCAGAGATTCAAAAATCGAGCCGGATCGGTTCTCTATTGAAGGCGAAGTGAGCATATGAGCGACATCCGCAAGATCATCATCGACGGCAAGGAAGTCGAGGTCGAGGGCGCGATGACCCTGATCCAGGCGTGCGAGGAGGCGGGGGTCGAAATTCCCCGTTTCTGCTACCACGAACGTCTGTCGATCGCGGGCAACTGCCGGATGTGTCTTGTGGAAGTCGTCGGCGGGCCGCCCAAGCCCGCCGCTTCCTGCGCCATGCAGGTGCGTGACCTGCGGCCCGGCCCCGAAGGCCAGCCGCCGGTGGTGAAAACCAATTCCCCGATGGTCAAGAAGGCCCGCGAAGGGGTGATGGAATTCCTGCTCATCAACCACCCCTTGGATTGCCCGATCTGCGATCAGGGCGGTGAATGCGACCTGCAGGATCAGGCCATGGCCTATGGCGTCGATTTCTCGCGCTACCGCGAACCCAAGCGCGCGACCGAGGATCTGGACCTCGGTCCGCTGATCGAGACGCATATGACGCGCTGCATCTCCTGCACCCGCTGCGTCCGCTTTACGACCGAAGTCGCCGGTGTGCACAAGATGGGCCAGACCGGCCGGGGCGAGGATGCGGAGATCACCTCCTACCTCGGTGAGACGCTGGACAGTAAGCTGCAGGGCAACATCATCGATCTTTGCCCCGTCGGCGCGCTGGTGTCGAAGCCCTATGCCTTTACCGCGCGGCCCTGGGAGCTGACGAAGACCGAGAGCGTCGATGTGATGGATGCGCTCGGCTCCAACATCCGGGTAGATACCAAGGGCCGCGAGGTCATGCGCTTTTTGCCGCTGAACAACGACGGCGTGAACGAGGAATGGATTTCCGACAAGACGCGCTTTGTCTGGGACGGGCTGCGCCGCCAGCGGCTGGATACGCCCTACATCCGCGAGAACGGCAAACTGCGCAAAGCGGACTGGCCCGAGGCGCTGGCCGCCGCGGCCTCCGCGATACAGGGCAAGTCGGTCGCCGGTCTGGTCGGCGATCTGGCCCCGGTGGAGGCCGCCTATGCCCTGAAAATGCTGCTCGCATCCCGCGGTGGAGCGCTGGAATGCCGGACCGATGGCGCGAAGCTGCCGGCGGGCAACCGTTCGGCCTATGTGGGCAACGCGCGGATCGAGGATATCGACGATGCGCGGATGATCCAGATCATCGGGTCGAACCCCGCGGTGGAAGCGCCCGTTCTGAACGCGCGTATCCGCAAGGCATGGAGCCGTGGCGCGGATATCGGCGTCATCGGCGAAGCTGCCGATCTCACCTATGAATATCACCACCTCGGCGATGACCGCGCCGCGCTGGACAAGCTGCTGTCCCGCGATTTCGGCGAGGTGAAGGATCAGCCGTCGCTCGTTATCGTGGGGCAGGGCGCCCTGAAGGATGCCGATGGCGCGGCGGTGCTGGCCACCGCGATGGCGCTTTGCGACAAGACCGACAGCAAGCTGCTGGTCCTGCATACCGCCGCGTCGCGCGTGGGTGCCATGGACATCGGTGCCACGGCGGAAAACGGGCTCGATGACGTGATGGGCGCGGATGTGATCTACAACCTCGGCGCGGATGAGATCGAGATCGGCGAAGGCCCCTTCGTGATCTATCAGGGCAGCCATGGCGACCGGGGCGCGCATCGTGCTGACATCATCCTGCCCGGTGCCGCCTATACCGAGGAGCCGGGCCTTTTCGTGAACACGGAAGGCCGCCCGCAACTGGCCATGCGCGCCAGCTTCGCCCCCGGTCAGGCCAAGGAAAACTGGGCGATCCTGCGCGCCCTGAGCGCCGAGATGGGCGACACGCTGCCCTTCGATTCGCTGGCCGCCCTGCGCCGCACCTTGGTGAAGGAAGTTCCCCATTTCGCCGAGATCGGTTCCGTGCCGGAAAACGACTGGTCGCCGATCGACCGGACGGAAGCGGGCGATCTGGGGTCGGGCGCCTTCGTGCCCGCGATCCGCGATTTCTACCTCAGCAATCCCATCGCGCGGGCGTCGCAGCTGATGGCGGAGCTTTCCGCCAATGCCGCCGCCCGCCGGGCCGAGCCGCTGGCGGCGGAGTGAGAGCTTTCTGCCTGTGTACGGCCCTGTCGCTGTCCGCCTGCGCGCCGCAGGTGCCAACGGCGGAGGATTTCATTCCCGACTACAAGGGGGTGGAGACCACATTGCTTGACGGGGACCTCGTCCAGTTCAACGTCGCCATGACGAAGGCCCTGTCGAACGAGGACGTGGCGGACTACGCGCGCTGTGCCGCGGCGCGCTATACGCTGATCCGGGGCTATGGTTTTGCGCGCCATGTCCGTACAAATGTGACGCAAGAGGGTGGCATATGGCGGGGAGATGCTGTTTACACGATCTCGCCGAGCCTCCCTCGGGGCTTGAAGACAATCGATGCCGAAGTGACCACGTCGGAGTGCGTGGAAAAGGGCATACCGACGGTGTGAGGACTTATGGTTGAATTCTTTACCACGACAGGTGTCGGCATTGGCCTGCTGATCACCGGGCAGGTCCTGCTGATCGTCCTGCCGTTGCTTCTGGCACTCGCCTTCCTGATGTATGCCGACCGCAAGATCTGGGCCGCCGTGCAGTTGCGCCGGGGACCGAACGTCGTCGGCGTCTTCGGCCTGCTGCAGAGTTTTGCTGACCTGATGAAATACGTGGTCAAGGAGGTCGTCGTACCGGCGGGCGCGGACAAGGCGGTGTTCTTCATCGCGCCCATGGTGTCGCTGGTCATGGCGCTGATCGCCTGGGCGGTCATTCCCTTCAACGATGGCTGGGTCCTCGCCGATATCAACGTGGCGATTCTCTATGTTTTCGCCATCTCCTCGCTAGAGGTCTACGGCGTGATCATGGGTGGCTGGGCGTCGAACTCCAAATATCCGTTCCTCGGCTCGTTGCGCTCCGCGGCGCAGATGATCTCCTACGAGGTGTCGCTGGGGCTCATCATTATCGGGGTGATCATTTCCACCGGGTCGATGAACTTTTCGTCCATCGTGAACGCGCAGCGAGGCGATCTGGGCCTGCTGAACTGGTATTTCCTGCCGCATTTCCCGATGCTGATCCTGTTCTTCATCTCTGCGCTGGCCGAAACGAACCGCCCGCCCTTCGATCTGCCGGAGGCGGAATCGGAGCTCGTCGCGGGATATCAGGTCGAATATTCGAGCACGCCCTTCCTGCTCTTCATGATCGGCGAACTTGTCGCCATCGTGCTGATGTGTGCGCTGGTGTCGCTGCTGTTTTTCGGCGGCTGGCTGTCGCCCATCCCGTTCCTGCCGGACGGTTTCCTGTGGATGTTCCTCAAGATGCTGTTCGTCTTCTTCATGTTCGCCATGGTCAAGGCGATCACCCCGCGCTTCCGCTATGACCAGCTGATGCGTCTGGGCTGGAAGGTCTTCCTGCCGTTCTCGCTCTTCTGGGTGGTCTTCGTGAGCTTCGCGGCGAAATTCGACTGGTTCTGGGGCATCTATGCCCGCTGGACCGTAGGAGGCTGAGATGACGCAGATCGATTACACCCGCGCCGCCAAGTACTTCCTGCTTCAGGATGTGTGGAAAGGCATGGCGCTTGGGTTCAAGTATTTCTTCAAGCCCAAGACCACGCTGAACTATCCCCATGAAAAGGGGCCGCTCAGCCCGCGTTTCCGGGGCGAACATGCGCTGCGCCGCTATCCCAACGGCGAAGAACGCTGCATTGCCTGCAAGCTCTGTGAGGCGATCTGCCCGGCGCAGGCCATCACGATCGACGCCGAGCCGCGGCTCGACGGGTCGCGCCGCACCACGCGCTATGACATCGACATGACGAAGTGCATCTACTGCGGTTTCTGTCAGGAAGCCTGCCCGGTCGATGCCATCGTCGAGGGCCCGAACTTCGAGTTTTCCACCGAAACCCGGGAAGAGCTTTACTACGACAAGCAGAAGCTTCTGGAAAACGGCGACCGCTGGGAGGCGGAAATCGCCCGCAACCTCGAACTGGACGCACCCTACCGATGAGCGATCAGAAGACCCCTTTCGACGGCGCCAACCCCTTTGCCCAGATGATGGAGCAGGCGCAGGAAATGGCCCGCAACTTTCCCGCGATGGAGGCTTTTACGCCGAAGGGATTCGAAAAGCTGATGGGCACCATGCCCAAGGACATGATGGAGCTGATGTTCGGCAACACCATGAATACCGGCGGGCTGGATGCGCGGACTCGCCTGCTACTGACGCTGGCTGGCCTGACGATGCAGGGGGCACAGAACGATGTCGCACTGCGGCAGACGGTACGCCACGCGCTGGAAGCCGGGGCCACCCGCCAGCACATCGTGGAGACCATTGGCCAGATGTCCGTTTTCGCAGGTATCCCCGCCATGACGCGCGCGCTCGAAGTGACGCAGGCCGTGCTGGACGAGAAAGAGGGTGACGCATGATCGTCTTTTCATTCTACCTTTTCGCAATCAGCGTGATCACGGGCGGGCTGTTCACCGTCATCAGCCGCAACCCCGTTCATTCGGTGCTCTGGCTCATCCTCGCTTTCCTGTCCTCCGCCGGGCTTTTCGTGCTGCTGGGGGCGGAATTCGTCGCGATGCTGTTGATCATCGTCTACGTGGGCGCGGTCGCGGTGCTGTTCCTCTTCGTGGTCATGATGCTCGATGTCGATTTCGCCGAACTGAAGGCAGAGATGGCCCGCTACATGCCGCTGGCGCTTCTGATCGCGCTGATCATCCTGATGCAGTTCGTCATGGCCTTCGGCGCGTGGGAATCGAACATCAGCGCAGAGGCGCTGCGGACACAGGTGATCGTGCCTGACCGGTTCAATACCGAAGCGCTCGGCCTCATTCTTTATGACCAGTATTTCCTGTTGTTCCAGCTTGCCGGGCTGATCCTGCTGGTGGCGATGATCGGTGCGATCGTGCTGACGCTGCGCCATCGTCAGGATGTGAAGCGCCAGAACCCCGTGGCCCAGATGATGCGGGACCCCAAGAAGGCGATGGAACTGCGGGACGTGAAGCCGGGGCAGGGGCTCTAGGCCAGACATTACGCGGCGCGGGCCCGTCCGGGGCCTGCCGCAAAAGACGCGCCGCCGCCGGGCGGCCATTTCCGGGGCTCAAGGCCCCAAACATGAAGGGACACCCCGTGTCGAGAACAACAATCATCGCGCTCATCGTGGTTCTGATCATCCTGCTGGGCGGTTACAGCTTTCTCGGCTGACATCGCCTTCCCGGTGGAAACCGGCAGGCACAGGGGCTAAAGAACGCGCAAGAACGGGCGAGAACCGAGGGACGGACATGATCGGACTTGAACATTACCTGACGGTGGCGGGAACGCTGTTCGTCATTGGCATCTTCGGGCTATTCCTGAACCGCAAGAACGTGATCATCCTGCTGATGAGCATCGAATTGATGCTCCTGGCGGTGAACATCAACTTCGTGGCTTTTTCCAGCTATCTGGGCGACCTCGTCGGGCA
>NZ_LWGH01000219.1:0-10817 GCF_001635395.1 Sulfitobacter sp. HI0129
CGTGGGTGACTGGCGGTTGGGCGGCCTGCGGCCCGGGGCATGGCGCTTCGCCTCACCGACCGGGCCATGAGGGCCGATCCCTTCAGGTAGAGATGGCGCGGGTGATCCAGACCCCGGCGGTGGCGGAGACCGAGGTGAGCACTACCCCCCAGGTCAAGTCCGTGGCGACCATCGTGCCGGTCCAGTCCTTCAGCGTCGCGTAGTTGGTGAATTCATAGGTCCCGTAGCCGAGCGCCCCGATCAGCGCAGCATTCCCCAGCACCCAGAGCATGCCGCGCCCTTCCGTAAGCGCGGGCCACGACACGAACCAGAGCAGCACCGCCACGTAGAACGCATAAAAGACGAAGGCGGGGACGAGGCGGAAATCCTCCAGCAACAGGCCGCCCACATCCTTTTCGAAGGTCGGCTTGATAAGAAAACTCAGCCCGACGTAATCGAGCCCCATGAAAATGGCGAAGGTGACGGCATAGAGGATGACGAGGGTCATGGCGCGGCTCCCGGTTCGGTGTTCGGCCTCCATATGGGCCGATCGTGCGACGGGTCGAGCATTATCTGCCGCCACGCGCGCCCCACCCACAGGCGGGGCCTAAAGCTTCTGGAATTGTGCTTCCTGCTGCGCGGACCAGCGCACCGCAAGATCAAAACCGCTGTCGGTTTGCCGTTCCTCGATCACCACGTCCTGCTCGAAGAGCCACGCGCGCTTGCGCCCCTCCTCGAAGGAGAGGGACAGATCGGCCTCCCGCAGGTGGCCCTGCAGCGCCTCGGCGATGGTCGATTGCAGGGCATCCAGCCCTTCGCCGCTGATCGCGGAAATGGCGAGCACATCCGGATCCCGGGCCGCCGCCGCGCGCAGGGCATCGGCTGCCTCGGGCGGCATCAGGTCGATCTTGTTCCAGACCTCGAAGGTGCGCGTCTGCTTGTCCACCCCGAGGGAGGCGAGGATATCCCGCACGTCCTGCGCCTGTTCCTCCGTCTCGCTGTGGGAGACATCGCGGACGTGGCAGATGATATCGGCGGCCAGCACCTCTTCGAGCGTAGCGCGAAACGCCGCGACCAGTTCCGTCGGCAGGTCGGAAATGAAGCCCACCGTGTCACTCAGGATCACCTCGGGACCGTCGGGCAGCACGAGGCTGCGCATCGTCGGGTCCAGCGTGGCGAAAAGCATGTCCTTGGCCATCACCTCCGCCCCGGTCAGGCGGTTGAACAGCGTGGATTTCCCGGCGTTGGTATAGCCCACCAGCGCCACGATGGGATAGGGGACCTTGGCCCGTGCTGCGCGGTGCAATGCGCGGGTCCGCACCACCTTGTCCAATTGGCGGCGCAGCCGGACGAGCTGTTCGTCGATCGCACGGCGGTCAGCCTCGATCTGGGTTTCGCCGGGGCCACCGACGAAGCCAAGCCCACCACGCTGCCGCTCAAGGTGCGTCCAGGCGCGCACCAGCCGCGTGCGCTGATAGTTCAGCGCCGCCATTTCCACCTGCAGCACGCCTTCGCGGGTGGCGGCACGGTCGCTGAAGATTTCGAGGATCAGACCGGTCCGGTCCAGCAGTTTGACCTTCCACGCCTTTTCAAGGTTGCGCTGCTGCACGGGGCTGACGTGGCCGTCCACCAGAACGAGTTCGATCTCGCTCTCCTCCAGCCGCTGGCGCAGCTCTTCGATCTTGCCGCTGCCAAAAAGCATGCCGGCGCTGACGCTGCGCAGGGGCACGACCTCTGCGCCCTGCACCTCCAGCTGGGGCAGCGCCTCGGCCAGTGCCACGGCTTCGGCCAGCGCGGGTTCGGGCGCACGACGATCGGGATCGCTGCGGATGTCCGGATGCAGGACCCATGCGCGGGTGACGCGGGGCCCTTCGGTTTCATCGATCTGGAAAGGAGGTCGGCTCAATTAGCCTCTTCACCCTCATAGAGAGAAATCGGCTGGCTGGGCATGATGGTCGAAATCGCGTGTTTGTACACCAGCTGCGATTGCCCGTCGCGGCGCAACAGCACGCAGAAATTGTCGAACCAGGTAATGACGCCCTGCAGCTTCACGCCGTTGATCAGGAAGATCGTGACCGGAACCTTGGTCTTGCGTACGTGGTTCAGGAACGCGTCCTGAAGGTTCTGTCTGTCAGACGCCATAGTCTCATTCGCCCTTTTTTCTTGCCGGTGTCCGCGGACCGGACCTCCCCATTCCGACCACTATGGAGCGCAAAGCACGGAGTTTCCAGCCCGAATCTCCGAAGCCCGCCCGAAGCGCCGGGGCTGACGTGTCAGCCGCGCCACAGATTGGGGGTCAAGAGCGCGATGATCGCCAGCGTCTCAAGCCGGCCCAGTATCATCGCACCGCAAAGCACGTACTTCGCCGCCATCTTCAGTTCGATGAGCCGGATGGGCGCGTCGTCGGCGTATTCAATGAGCGGCCCGGTGGTCGAAAGGCTGGCCACCGACATCACCAGCGCCTCGTCGAAGGAAGCGCCGATCAGGGTCAGCAGCAATGTCACCCCCGCCAGCGAAAGCGCGAAGAGCATGAAGAAGATCCACGCGATGAAGGCCCCGTTGCTTTGCAGCCGCCGCCCTGCCGCCCCCGCCCCGCTGACCGAGTTGGGGTGCACCAGCCGCTCCATCTCGCGCACGCCGTTCTGGTAAAGCGCGAAGACCCGCAACAGCTTTACCCCGCCTGCCGTCGTCGCCACGCCGCCGCCGATCAGCGCCAGCCCCATCAGGATCAGGCCCGGCGTCGCCAGCCCCGACCAGCTGCGCGCCTCGGCCCAATGCTCCGACACGAAGCCCGTGGTGGTCAGGAAGGACATCACGGTAAAGAGCGCCCCCCAGAGCGCCAAGCCGGCCTCGTAAAGGTTTTCTTCGGCGGCCACGTCATAGGCCCCGATCCAGTGGCGGGCAAAGAGCAACAGCGGCACGCCCGCGATCACGGCGATGCCTATGCGGAATTCAGGGTCGGTACGCAGCCCGCCTTGGGTGGCGGTGATCGTATCCTTGGAAAAGGTCAGCCGGGACAGCGCGAAAATCATGAAGAGCATCATCACCGCCTCGCCCGTCACACCGATGGAGGTGGAATTCTGCACCCCACCGATGGGCGAAATGCCCGATGTCGCCATCACCGACATCGCATGGCTGAGCGCCACCAGCGGGACCTCACCGCCGATCAGCAGCAGCAGGAACAGCACCAGCGTAAGGCCGGAGTAGAGCGGCAGCAGTGACTTGGTGACCCGGATGAGCCTGTGGCGCGGATCGACCGGCGCGTTGCGGATCCCGGCGGCGGGCTCCCTCCGGCCCGGTTCGGCCTGTGCGGTGACCTCGAAACCGCCAAGATGGAGCGGCGCCAGAATGGCGGAGGCGGCGATCCACATCAAAAGACCGCCCATCCAGCCCACCTGCGCGCGCCACAGGTGCAGGGTGTCATTGAGCCGCCCGGGCTCCTTGAACATGGTGGCCCCGGTGGTGGTCAAGGCGCTGACCATTTCGAAATAGGCATTGGTGAAACGCGTCGTGGGCAGTGCTTCAAGAAAGGGCACCGCCATTATCACCGGCAGAAAGACAAAGGCGGAAAAAAGCGACAGAAGCTGCGTCAGCGGCCCTTCGCGCCCGATCCGGCCCGCATGGGCCACGGCGATCAGCGTAAAGACCACCAGCCCCAGCAGCGAGGCGTAGAAAAAGGCGCGCGATGTATCGTGGTCATTCAGGACGAGCGCATGCAGCGCCGGAACCATCATGGACAGGACGGTGGCCCCGAAAAGCAACAGGAACAGCGGCAGGTTCATGATATCCCGCCGAATATGACTCTTGCGGCTCACGCGGCGCCCTTCCCTGCCCTGTCAGAAGAAATCGATCGAAACCTGCATGAGCTGCTCCACCGCCGGCACATCCTCGGCGAGGGCGAAGAGCACGATCACGTCACCCTCGTCGATCCGCATGCTGCCATGGGGTCTCACCACCTTGCCCGCCTTGCGGACCAACCCGATGAGCACGCCTTCGGGGAAGTCGATATCCGATACCTTCCGCCCCGCGATGGGCGAGGTGGAAAGCACTTCCGCCTCGATGACTTCCGCCTCGGCATCACCGATGGAATAGACTGCCCTGACCCTGCCGTGACGTATATGGCGCAGGATCGACGACACCGTCGTGGCGCGGGGGTTGATATAGGCATCGATCCCCAGCGGGGTCATCAGCGGCACCAGCGTGGGATCGTTGATCAGCGCAATGGCATAGGGGCAGCCCGCGGCCTTGGCCCGCACGCAGGACAGCATGTTGGTCTTGTCGTCGTCGGTGACCGCCAGCATCGCGTCGGCGCGCGAAATGCCCGCCTCGGACAGCAGCGCTGAATCGAGCCCGTCGCCGTTGAGCACGATGGTCCGTTCCAGCGCCTCTGCCGCGCGCTCGGCGTTGTGACGGTTCTTCTCGATCATCTTGGTGCGGATGCGTTTCAGCCCCGCCTCCAGATGTAGCGCCACCGTCAGCCCGACGTTGCCGCCGCCCACCAACACCAGCCGCTCCTGCTTGCTGGCCTTCTTGCCGAAGATCTCCATGGTGCGCTGGATGTCGTCCTTGTGCGAGAAGACATAGCAGTCATCCCCCACGAAAAGCTGGTCCTTGGCTTCGGGCGCGAAAAGCGTGCCGTCCCGGCGTACCCCCACCACCACGGCCCGGAGGGTGGAGAAGAGATCGGTCAACTGGCGCAAGGGCGTGTTCACGACCGGGCAGTCGGCCTCCAGACTGATGCCCAGCAGATGCGCCTGCCCGTCCATGAAAACCTCCGTGTCGAAGGCGGCGGGCGCGGAAAGGCGCTGCAGGGCGGCTGCGGCCACTTCACGTTCGGGGCTGATCACCACGTCGATGGGCATGTGATCGCGCCGGTAGAGATCGGAATAGATCGCGTCGAGATAGGACTGGCTGCGCAGGCGGGCGATCTTGCGGTTGATGCCGAAGACCGAATGGGCCACCTGACAGGTCACCATGTTGACCTCGTCGGAATGGGTGGCGGCGATGATCATCTCCGCATCGCGCGCCCCGGCCCGGTCGAGCACGTCCGGGTAGCTCGCGAAACCGGCGATGCCCTGCACGTCCAGCGTATCCGTGGCGCGGCGCACGAGGTCGGCGTTGCTGTCCACCACTGTCACATCGTTGCGTTCGCCGCTCAGGTGACGGGCGATTTGCCACCCCACCTGTCCTGCACCGCAAATGATCACTTTCATGAACCGGGGTCCCCTGATCTGGACCGGGCCGCCACCCGTGTTCAAGGGGCCGTCCGAACCGGTCCAGCCATGACAGAGTGGTAAAACGCGGTCAATTCAAATGTCCCCGGAGAGGGTGGGGCCAGTACGGGGGCACCCCTTTTCCGGTCAGCGCCCCCGTTTAAAGCCGGGCCCGCTCAGCTCGCGTGTTCCGCCTCTTCGTCTACATGGGCCACGCGCACGCCTGACTTGGCCGATGTCACCACCCCCAGCGATTTCAGTTTGCGATGCAGGGCCGAGCGTTCCATGCCGACGAAATTCGCCGTCCGGCTGATGTTGCCGCCAAAGCGGTTGATCTGCGTCAGCAGGTATTCGCGCTCAAAGGCTTCACGCGCCTCGCGCAGGGGCAGCGTGGCCAAGGCACCGGACAGGACTACGCGACCGTCGTCTTCCGACGGATCCTCCTCCCCCGGCAGTTCGCGTGCCTCGATGGGGCCCGAGCCTTCGCCGAGGATCAGCACGCGCTCCACGAGGTTCTTGAGCTGGCGCACGTTGCCGGGCCAGATCATCGTTTGCATCAGGGCGGTCGCTTCCTCGGTGATCTCGCGCAGCGGAAGGCCCTGTGTCGCGTTGAAATCGCTGATGAAATGCTGCGCCAGTGCCGGGATATCCTCGCGCCGGTCCTCCAGCGAAGGCACCGCGATCGGCACCACGTTCAGGCGATGATAGAGCTCCTGCCGGAAGGTCTCCGCCGCGATGGCGGCATCGAGGTTCCGGTTGGTGCTGGAAATGACGCGCAGGTCCACGCGGACCTTGTCATTGCCGCCCACCCGGGTGAACTGCTGATCCACCAGCACCCGCAGGATCTTGGACTGGGTGCCCAGCGGCATGTCCGCGACCTCGTCGAAATAGATGACCCCGCCGTGCGCCTGTTCCAGCAGCCCCGGCTCCACCCCGCGGTCTGGGGTTTCGCGCCCGAAGAGGACCTCCTCCATCCGGTCGGGGGAGACGCCGGCGCAGTTGACGGTGACAAAGGGCGCCGTCGACCGGGCGGAATGGGCGTGGATGTAGCGCGCGGCCACTTCCTTTCCCGCCCCGGCGGGGCCGGTCAGCATGACCCGTCCATTGGACTTCGTCACCTTATCGAGCTGGCTCACCAGCGCGCGGAAGGCGGCGGAGTTGCCGATCATTTCCGAAGAGGTCACGTCGCGCCGCTTCAGGCTGAGGTTCTCGCGCCGCAGGCGGCTGGTTTCCATGGCGCGCCGGATCACCACCAGAAGCTGGTCGATGTTGAACGGCTTTTCGATGAAGTCGTAGGCCCCCTGCCGGATCGCCGCCACCGCGATCTCGATATTCCCGTGGCCGGAGATGATCACCACCGGGATGTCGGGATTGTCCCGCTTCACGGTCTTGAGGATGTCGATCCCGTCCATCCGGCTGTCCTTCAGCCAGATATCGAGGATGATGAGCGCGGGCGCCTCGGTGTTGATGGCCTGCATCGCCTCGTCGGAATTGCCCGCCAATCGGGTGGCAAAACCTTCATCTTCGAGAATGTCCGAGATCAATTCCCGGATATCGCGTTCGTCGTCAACGATCAGAATATCGCTCATTTGCCTTCTCCGCTCTGCTCAGGGGGATGTGTGGGAACCAGAGGCAGCGTGATGACCGCCATGGCGCCGTGATGGGTCTGTCCGTCGAACACGGGCGCGTTTTCCAGCGTGAGGCTGCCGCCGTGTTCCTCGATGATCTTCTTGACGATGGGCAGGCCCAGGCCCGTCCCTTCGCTGCGTGTGGTGACATAGGGCTCGAAGAGGCGCGCGCGGTCTTCGGGCAGGCCGATGCCGTTGTCCGCCACGGTGATCCGCGCGGTGTCGCCCGACTTTTCGAGCCGCACTTCGATCCGGGGCTCATGATCTTCCGGCGCGCCCTCGCAGCGCAGGGTCTCGATCGCTTCGCCCGCGTTCTTGATCAGGTTGGTCAGCGCCTGCGACAGCATGGTGGAATCGACCTGCGCCATGGCAGGCTCATCCGGCACGTCCATCGCGATGGTGACATCCGGCTGCCCGGTCTGCTGCAAGAGCACCGCATCGCGTACGAGGTCCGACAGATCCTGGAGCGCGGTTTCGGGTTCGGGCATCCGGGCGAACTTGGAAAATTCATCGACGATGCGCCGCAGATCCGCCGTCTGCCGGATGATGACCCCCGTCATCTGGTCCAGCGCCTCGGCGCCCTCCCCGACCTTGCCGCCGAACTTGCGGCGGATGCGTTCCGCGCTGAGCTGGATGGGGGTGAGCGGGTTCTTGATCTCATGCGCGATGCGCCGCGCCACGTCGCCCCATGCGGCCATCCGCTGGGCGCTCACAAGGTCGGTCACATCGTCGAAGGCGACAACATAGCCTTCCAGGTGACCGTCGTCGCCACGCCGGGTCGCCATGCGCACCAGCAGATTTTCAAGGCTGCCCTGCCTGGCTACCTTCACCTCGGCCTGGGCCACCTCGCCCGGGCCGTTCGTCACCGTTTCGAACAGGGGGCCGAACTCCGGCACGGCCACGGATATCGCCAGCGACTGCTGGTCCTCGTTCCAGTCGAGCAACCGCATGGCGGAGCGGTTCACGAAGGTCACGCGCCCTTCGGGGTCCAGCCCCACAACACCCGAGGTGACCGAACTCAACACCGAATCGAACAGCCGCCGCCGCCGTTCGATCTGGCGCGTGTTGTCGAGCAGCGTGTCGCGCTGGCCCTTCAACTGCCGGGTCATCTGGTTGAAGTAGCGCCCCAGCATCGCGATCTCGTCGTCGCCCTCTTCCTCGACGACCTGAACGTCGAGATCCCCCGCGCCGACCTGCTGGGCCGCGCCGGTCAAGCGACCCACGGGCCGCGACAACCGTTCCGCGAACCACAGGCCAAGCCAGACGGCGGCAAGGATCAGGATCACCGCGAATCCGAGGTAGAGCAGGCCGAATTCAAACAGCAGCCGCCCGCGCTCCGATTCGAGCTGTTGATAAAGGTGCACCGTCTCCCGGGTGTCATCGAGCAGCGCGAGGATATCGCCGTCCACGTCGCGGGACACGTAGAGATAGCGATCGACAAAGGAATCGAGCCGCACAAGGGCGCGGAATTCATTGGCGGGCCAATCCTCGATCACCGCCACCTCTTCTTCGGAGGCGCGCTGGATGTCGGAAGGGTCCGGCGGGTCGAAGTCGAACAGGTAGGACCGGTCGCCGCGCGCGCGGATCTGGGCTGTCCCGTCGATCAGATAGGCTTCGCGCAGGCCCCGCTGGATCTGGCGCTGGCCTTCGCCGAGGATCTGGCTGTCGCTCGCCGCGATCCCCTGACGGCGGGCGCTGTCGATGCTCCGGGCGAGCGCCAGCGTATCCGCGATCAGGTCTTCGCGCTGCTCCAGCTCATAGGCCTGCGCCGCGGCGAGCGAACTGCCCACCACGCTCCGCACCCGTTCGGAAAACCACCCCTCAAGACCGAAATTCACGGTCAGCACGGCAAAGACCGCCACCGTGATCGTCGGGATCAGCGCCATCAGCGCGAAAACACCCGTCAACCGCAGGTGCAGCCGCGATCCCGCCGACTTGGCCCGCCGCGCCGCGATGAGCCGCGCCACCTGGCTGAGGACAAGTGCCGCAACGAGCAGGACATAGATCAGATCGGTAAGCAGGATGAGCCGCAGCGCGGGGCTGTTCGCCCCCTGCCCCAAGGGCCCAAGTACAAGATAGGTCGCCAGCGCCAGAACAGGCCCCAGCACCACCAGCCCAAAGGTGGAAAGATTGCGAACGCGTCGCACCCGCCGCAAACGGCCAAGCCTTATGAGCGCTGAACTGCGTGATCGGGTTGCCACCCGCTGCCCTCACCGATGATGTGATGCATCCCTGCATCAACCGCCATATTTTGTGGTCCTGATCCGGTCTGAAACCCGATGGCCACGTTTATGTGGCGGTTTTACATCATTTTGCGACCGCGTGTCACCTCTATATCGAGGTCGGTAATCTTCTTTCGTAGGGTATTTCGGTTAATTCCCAACAAATCCGCGCACTTGGCCTGATTCCCGGACGTTGCGGCAAGTGCGATTTCTATCAAGGGTGCCTCCACTTCGCGCTGGATCCGTGCGTAGAGGCCCGGCGGGGGCAAGGCGTTGCCGTGCAGATCGAAATAACGGCGCAGGTGCCGTTCGACCGATGCGCCCAGACGTTCGGTATTGGCCTGCGCGCGCAGCGGCTGCGGATCGGGCTCCGCGCCCAGTACCTGTTCGGCCTCCGTCTGGGTGATCTCCGGCGCGCGGCCCGTGAGGGCAAGCTGGCGCATGGCATGTTCAAGCTGCCGCACGTTGCCGGGCCATGTGTAATTGCCGAAGATCCGCGCGGCCCCGTCCGACAGGACGCGCCGCCCGCTGCCCGCGCTGTCCGACCGTTCGAGGAAATGCGCGGCCAGAAGCGGAATATCCTCCACCCGGTCGCGCAGGGGCGGTACATGCAGCGTGGCGCCCGAGAGGCGGTAATAGAGATCCCGGCGCAGGGTTTCGTTCTTCATCGCCGCTGTCAGGTCGGACTGGCTTGTGGCAAGAAACCGGGGGCTGTGTTCGCCCGGCGCGTCCATCATCCGGGCCAGCCGCGCCTGAAGCGCGGCGGGGATGTCGCCGATTTCATCCACCAGCAGCGTCCCGCCGCGCACCCGGGCCAATATGCGCGCGGGCCCTTCGATATCCTCCAGGTCCGCGCCGGTCACGGTAACGAAGGGCAGCGAACGACGATCGGAAAAATCGTGGATCGCCCGGGCGATCAGTGATTTCCCGGTGCCCGATTCACCCCAGATCAGCACCGGCAGTTCAGAGTTCATCACCCGGGCCACCAGCCGGTAGAGCGCCTGCATCACCGCCGTCCGCCCCACCAGCGGCAGGTCGTCCCGTTCGGGCGTCTCCTCCGGCTGCGGGGCCGGCATCCGGGGGGCCGCCCCCCGTTCGAGCGCGCGCGCGGTCCGCTTCATCAGATCCGGCAGATCGAAAGGTTTGGGCAGGTAGTCGAAGGCGTCCGCCTCGGCGGCCTTGATGGCCGTCATGATCGTATTCTGGGCGGAAATGACGATGACCGGCAGCCCGGGCCGGTCGGCGGCGATCTTGGGCAGCATCTCCAGCCCGTTGCCATCGGGCATGGCAACATCGGAAATCACCACGTCGCCGCGCCCCTCGCCCACCCAGCGCATCAGCGTCGTCAGGCTGGATGTCGCGTGGACCTTGCAGCCCGCCCGCGTCAGCGCCTGCGTCAGGACAGTGCGGATCGTGCGATCGTCGTCCGCCACCAGAACGGTTCCATCCATGCTCAGGACTCCTGTGATATGTCGCCGCGCGCCCGCGGCAGCGAAATGCGAAAGACGGTGCGCCCCGGAACGGAGGTAACGGATATCCATCCGTCATGCTCCGAGATGATCTTGCTCACCAGTGCCAGCCCCAGCCCGGTGCCGTTTTCTCGGCCCGATACGAAGGGATCGAAGACATCGGCCTTGATGTGCTCCGGCAGGCCGGTGCCGTCGTCGACCACCTCTATCTGCAGCGGCAGCGACTGGCCCGACCCGTCCGCCCGGCGCAACCGGAATGAATGTTCGAAATAGGTATGCAGCCGGATCGTGCTGCCCCCCGCTTCG
>NZ_LWGH01000220.1:0-7576 GCF_001635395.1 Sulfitobacter sp. HI0129
CAAAGCTCACGTCTTCGGGCAGCTTCTGCGGGCCGTCGGGCTTGGGCAGCAACATCCCCAGCACGTCACCGCGATCGTCGAGCACCGGACCACCCGCATCGCCGGGCTGGGCCTTGAGCGTCAGCCGAGTGAGGTTCTCTTCGCCCTGAAGACCGCGCAGGTCGGCCAGCGTGCCATATGTCATGGCCGCAGCACTCAGCACCCCCTGATAGGGATAGCCGGCCACGATCACCTCTGACTGCAGGCGCGGGACGGAGGTGCTGAATTCGGCCACCGAGAGGGGGGCGAGCGGTTTGCGTGGCTTCAACAGCGCAAGGCCCGTCGCCTGATCCGTGGCGATGACATCCGCCTCGGTATCATCGTCGAGAGTGAGGCGACCACAGGAACCCACCGCTTCGGCGGTTGTCGCCACGATGCCGGAGCCATCCACGAAAAAGCCGCTGCGCGCTACCTTGGGCTGGCGTATCTTCAGGCCCGCGACCAGATCGATGGCCTGATTTTCAGGGTTGCCGGCTGTCGGGTCCAGCACCCCCGGTACACGGGTGAAGCTCTTGGACATCTCGGCGATGACACGGCGGCGGCGGTCTTCGTCCCCGGCGGGCCAGACCAGCGTGAACCCCTTGATCTGGCCATTTTCAAGCGAGACCTGTGTCTGGCTCACGATGCTGCCGTTTTCGCCCACGAGTTCAAAGGAATTCCCGTCGCGGCTGCGCGGCCCTTCGGTGGGCACGATCTCCAGCGTTTGCATGATGTCGTAAAGGCCATAGAGCACATCCTGATCGCCGGGCTGACTGATCAGAAGGACCTGAACGCCCAGATTGCCGCTGCTGTCGTAGCGGGCGAAGGGCGGCTCATACCCGTCGAGCGCGACTTCGGCGCGGGGCATCACGATCTCGATGCCGGCGCGGTCGTCGCGCACGGGCCCCATGTCCAGCCCGTCGAGCACGGCGTTGTACTGCTTCAGAAGGGCGGCGCGCTGGCGGGTGGTAAGGATACCGGTCTGCGTATAGCCGTTGGCGTCCTGCCATGCGGCCATTGCGTTGCGGGTGCCTCGGCCGAATGCGCCGTCGATCCCTGCGTCGTAGAACCCTGCCCATTTGAGCGCGATCTGGATGTCCCGCCGCTCCTGCGGATCAAGCGCACGTTCTCCCTGCTGCGCCTCTGTCGGCGTCTCGTCGGCCGGGGGCTGGGGGGTGGCCTCCGTCACTTGGGTTTCTTCCGCCGTTTCCGCGGCCTGCGTCGTTTCGGTCGGCTCTGGCGTATCGACGCTGGCGGGCGGTTCGATCACGCCCCGGTTCAGCACGTTGGACCCCACGGGCCAGAACTGCTGCAGAAAGCGGTCCGACTGCTGGATGAAGCTGTCGCGCGGCACAAGGCCGTCGCGGCGATAGGTGCGCAGCACGATCCGGGCGTCATCCCGGCGGTAGGGGCCCACGGCAATGCCGTACCACCCGCTGCCGAGCGCGAAGCCGCTCACGTCTTCAAGTTCCGCCGCATAGGCGCGGGCGCGCTCGGTCGCCTCGGCAAGGCTGGGCTGTGCCTCGATCTGGACCCAGACGATATCGTCCGCCGACTGGGCGCGGGCATCCCCCGTGGCGGTCAGCAGGAAAAGGCAGAAACCGGCCAGAAGGGCCATACAAAAACGCATCATGGGGCGGCGAACTTTCGTAGTGACAGAATGCGGGCAGATAAACAGGAAACCGGTGCAAACGCCATGGCTGAAGCGTCGCGTTTCGTAACAATCGCGGAATTGACGCCCCCCGCTGGCGCTCGTAGTTAGATGGCGCATCGACGAAAGGAAGCCTCATGTCAGACGCGCCGGCCACGCCCCGCTCCTTCCAGGAGATCATCCTGCGCCTGCAGGCCTATTGGGCCGCCAAGGGATGCGCCGTGCTGCAGCCCTATGACATGGAGGTGGGTGCCGGCACCTTCCACCCGGCCACGACGCTGCGCTCGCTGGGCACGCAGCCCTGGGCCGCGGCCTATGTGCAGCCGTCGCGCAGGCCCACCGACGGGCGCTATGGCGAGAACCCGAACCGGCTTCAGCATTATTACCAGTACCAGGTGCTCATCAAACCCAGCCCGCCCGATCTTCAGGCGCTGTATCTGGGTTCGCTCGAAGCCATCGGCATCGACATGGCCCTGCATGATATCCGCTTCGTCGAGGACGACTGGGAAAGCCCGACGCTTGGCGCCTGGGGGCTGGGCTGGGAAGTCTGGTGCGATGGCATGGAAGTCAGCCAGTTCACCTATTTCCAGCAGGTCGGCGGCCACGACTGCCACCCGGTATCGGGCGAACTGACCTATGGGCTGGAGCGGCTGGCGATGTATGTTCTGGGCGTCGACCACGTGATGGACATGCCCTACAACGATCCCGACGCGCCCATCCCGCTCAGCTACGGCGATGTCTTCCGCCAGACGGAGGAGGAATACGCGCGCTGGAACTTCGATACCGCCGATACCGCGGTGCTGCTGCGCCACTTCGAGGAAGCGGAAGCGGAATGCCGCGCCATTCTGGACCAGCCTGCGGAAGACCCGAAAACCGGCAAGCGCATCGTCATGGCGCATCCCGCCTATGATCAGGCGATCAAGGCGAGCCATATCTTCAACCTGCTGGACGCGCGCGGCGTCATTTCCGTGACCGAACGGCAGGCCTATATCGGTCGGGTCAGGGCGCTGACCAAGATGTGCGCCGATGCCTTCGTGCAGACCAGGGCGGGCGGCTGGAGCGCCGATGCGGCGTGAGGGCGGCAGCCCCGCAGGCGTCGAAGACCCGCTAGGGAGGACCATATGAACGGCAAGATCATCGGTGTGGTGCTGCTTCTGTCCGGCCTCGTGGCGGGTATCGCCGTTTATTACCTGCAGGTGTACGGCTACTACGAAGAGGTCGCGGTGGACCCCGAGGGGCTGACGCTCGTGTCACAGGCCACGCAGGCACCGCAGGCCATCGCGGTGTCCGGCTATCGCGCGATTGACGCCGACAGCTCGCCCATCCGCTACCGCGCCTGTTTCACCACCGAAAGCGAACCTGCCGCGCTTGCGGAAAACTTCGTTACGATGGACGGCATCAAGCCGCGCAACGCCCCCGGCTGGTTCGATTGTTTCGATGCCCCCGCAATCGCGGCGGAACTGGATGCGGGAACGGCGCAAGCCTTTCTGTCGCGCAAGAACATCGATTACGGCGTCGACAGGGTCGTGGCGATCACCGAAGCCGGGCGCGGCTACGTCTGGCATGAGCTGAACGACTGCGGCCAGAAAAGCTATGACGGCACCGTCATCGGGGAAGAATGTCCGCCCCGCCCGGAAGAGTAAATCCGGACCCTTCGGGAACCAAAGCCGCGCTCAAACGCTGATGTTGCAACAACCAAGGGGGTGTCGCAGCAATGGCCGATGAAGCTCATACCGGACTGAAATGGATCATGCGCGCAGGATATGGCGCGCGAGGTTTCATCTATATCCTGTTGGGATACCTGACACTTCTTGCGGCCTTCACCTCCACCCAGGCCTCGGGCACGGGCGACGCGCTGGCGACATTGCGGGGCCAGCCGCTGGGCGTCGCGGCGCTCTGGGCGATCGGGCTGGGGCTGCTGGCCTATATGGTCTGGCGCGTGACCGCGGGCATCGCCGACGTCGAGGACCACGGAACCGACGGCAAGGGCCTTGTGGCGCGGACGGGGCAGGTGGTCACGGGTCTTATCCACGGCGGTATCGGCATTTCGGTCTTCGGCCTCGCCATGGGCGGTGGTTCCGGCGGAGGATCCGGCGGCGCGGCTGAGGACTGGACCCAGAAGCTGATGGCCATGCCAATGGGGCGTTATATCGTCGCGGCGGGCGCGCTGATCCTGCTCGGCGCCGGTATTTACTACGCCTACAAGGGCTATAGCGGAAAATACAAAGAGCATCTGTGCGCATCGCGTTCCACGCGCAAGGCGGAACCGCTGCTGAAAGGCGGGCTCATCGTTTACGGGATCCTCTTGGGGATCGTCGCCCTGTCACTCGGGTATGCGGCGCTGACCGCCGATCCGTCGCAGGCCGGTGGTCTGGGGCAGGCGCTGCACAGCATCCGCGAAGCGGCCTTCGGGCGCATCCTGCTGGGTATCGCGGGGCTGGGGCTGCTGGGCTTTGCGCTCTACAACTTCGTAGAGGCGAAATACCGCATCATCCCGCGCTTCGCCGGCCCCGAAGTGCGCTCCCTCGCCGACAGGGCGCTTTCCTGATCCGCCATAGGGGCCCATCGGTCGGCGGGGGCTGGACCCGCCCCGCCGTCCTCGCTATCCAACCCCCCGAACATGTGCCGCGCCGCGGCAAGACGAGGGGGCGGATGTGCCAGACCTGCTGATAGAGCTATTTTCCGAAGAGATCCCGGCCCGGATGCAGGCCCGCGCGGCTGCGGACCTGCGAAAACTTGTGACCGATGGCATGGTCGATGCAGGGCTGACCTATGCCCATGCCGCCGCTTTCGCCACGCCGCGCCGTCTGACGCTGGCGGTCGAGGGCATGTTGGAGGCCAGCCCCGCCACCGTGGAAGAGCGCAAGGGCCCCAAGGCGGATGCGCCGGAAAAGGCCATCGAAGGCTTCCTGCGGGGGGCGGGGCTTGACCGGGACCAGTTGGAAGAACGGGACACCCCCAAGGGGCGGGTCCTATATGCGCGCATCGAACGCCCGGGCCGCCCCGCAGCCGAGATTGTCGCGGAGGTGCTGGAACGGACCATCCGCAATTTCCCTTGGCCCAAGTCCATGCGCTGGGGTTCGGGCTCCCTGCGCTGGGTGCGGCCGCTCCATTCCATCCTCTGCATCATTACGGCAGAGGACGGCACAGCCGAGATCGTCCCGCTGGAGATCGACGGCATCGCGGCGGGCGACCGGACCGCGGGGCACCGTTTCATGGCACCCGACGGTTTCGCGGTCACGGGGTTCGAGGATTACGAACGCCGCCTGAAACGCGCCCATGTCGTGCTCAGCGCCGAAGACAGGGCCGAAACCATCTGGAACGACGCGACGAACATGGCCTTTGCCAGCGGCATGGAAGTGGTCGAGGATCGTGGCCTTCTGGCCGAGGTTGCGGGCCTCGTTGAATGGCCCGTGGTGCTGATGGGCCGGATCGGGGATGCGTTCCTCGATCTTCCGCCCGAGGTGCTGCAAACCTCCATGAAGGAGCATCAGAAGTTCTTTTCGGTGCGCAACCCCAAGACGGGCCGGATCGAACGGTTTGTCACGGTCGCGAACCGGGAAACTGCCGATGACGGCGCCACGATCCTAGCCGGGAACGAAAAGGTCCTTTCGGCCCGGCTGTCGGATGCGAAATTCTTCTGGGAAAATGACCTGCGCCAAGTCCACGCAGAGGGCTTTGAATCCATGGCCGCACCGCTGGCGGATGTAACCTTTCACAACAAGCTGGGCAGTCAGGCAGAACGGATCGCCCGTATCGCGATGCTGGCGCGCGAAATCGCGCCGCAGGTCGGCGCCGATGCGGAACGCGCGCAGCAGGCGGCAGGGATCGCCAAGGCGGACCTGTCGTCTGAAATGGTCTATGAATTCCCGGAATTACAAGGACTTATGGGCCGTTATTACGCCGAGGCCGCCGGCCTGCCGCAGGTGGTCGCGAACGCAGCGCAATACCATTACGCGCCGCTCGGCCCGTCGGACGATGTGCCAGCCGAACCCGTGACCATCGCCGTGGCACTGGCGGACAAGCTGGATACCTTGGCCGGGTTCTGGGCGATCGATGAAAAGCCCACCGGCTCAAAAGACCCCTTTGCGCTGCGGCGTGCGGCGTTGGGCGTGATCCGGCTGGTGTTGGGAAACGATCTGAAGCTCGCGCTCGCCTCCGAAGGCGGTCCGCTTGTCAAGGCGCGCGATGCCATTGCGACGGGCACGGGCGATGCCGCCGCGGATGTGGCCGACCTTCTGGGCTTTCTGCATGACCGGCTGAAAGTCTACCTGCGCGATCAGGGCATCCGCCATGATGTTATCGACGCCTGTATCGCCATGCCCGGGAACGATGATCTCGCGCTACTGGTCAAACGGGCCCGCGCCCTTTCCGAAGTGCTGGGGACGGACGATGGCGAAAACCTTCTGCAGGGCTTCAAGCGGGCCAACAATATCCTGACCCAGGCGGAGAGCGCGGACGGCGTGGAATATTCCTTCGGCGCCGACCCGAAGTTCGCTGAAAAGGACGAAGAACGCGCGTTGTTCTCTGCACTGGATACCGCCGAGGGCCAGATCGCGGCGGCACTGGAGCAGGAGGATTTCGCGGCGGCGATGCAGGCCATGGCGGCCCTGCGTGCGCCCATCGATGCCTTCTTCGAGGCGGTGCAGGTCAACGCGGACAACGCCACCGTGCGGCGCAATCGCCTCAACCTGTTGAGCCGCATTCGCACGATCTGCCTTGGTGTTGCGGATCTGACCCGGATAGAGGGCTGACAACGCCGCGTCTGCGGTAGGAGCGGGCCCCTTTTTCTTGCCTGCCCGGCAATCTGTCCTATGCTGCGCCGAAACCGAAAGGTGCTGCAGTGCAGAATGATTCAGATATCGTCCTTGTGACGCCCTCGGCGCCCATCGCCAACGATACTCATGGGGGCCGTGCCAAATGCCTTCAGCGGCTGGTGCGGCTGGATTTGCCTGTGCCGCCTACCGTGGCGCTGTCTTTCGATGCGGTGCACCGGATCGCGCAGGGGGACATGCCCGATATCGCCGCTGTTGTCGGGGCTTTTCCCAAGGGCGCGCTCATGTGTGTGCGCCCCTCCAGCCAGGATCCGGATTGGGGCGGGCCGGGGGCCGTGCTCAACATCGGCATGAACGATGCCTGTTTCGACCAGTTCCGCGAAAGCATCGGCGAAGGGCCCGCCGCCGCGCTCTATACGCGTTTCGTGCAATCCTATGCCGTGAACGTGGCCCGGCTCGATCCCGATATGTTCGACGAGGTGCAGGGCGACGGGCGCGATGCGCTGCGTGCCTCGCTGCAGGCCTATGAGGCAGAGACCGAAGAGGAATTTCCGCAGGACCGCGCTACGCAGCTGGCCGCCGTGCTGCGTTCGATGGCGCGCGCGTGGGAGGGGACCTCGGCCCGGCTGTTGCGGCAGGCCAAGGGCGCGCCTGCCGATGCCGGTCTGGGGCTGGTCGTCCAGCAGATGGTGTTCGGGGTGGGCACCGGGCAATGCGGATCGGGCGTGTTGCAACTGATCGACAGTGCCACCGGGCTGGCGCAGATCACGGGCCGCTACCTCAGCCAGTCGCAAGGTCGCGATGCGCTCGAAGGGGATGCCGCGGCGCTCTACCTCACGCGGGATCCGCGCGGCCCCTCGCTGGAGGAACTGGCCCCCGACGCCTTCGCGGAACTCAAGGAGGACGCCGCGCTGATGCGGCAGCGCCTGCGCGAAGAGATGCAGGTCGAATTCGTGATCGAGGATGGCAAGCTGCATATACTCGACGGGGTGCGCGTGGCGCGGTCTTCCCGTGCCGCGGTACGGATCGCCGTTGCCCTGGCGCAGGACGGGGTCATCACCCGCGAAGAGGCCGTGATGCGGGTACAGCCGCGCACGCTGACGGAGCTGTTGCACCGTCAGGTGTCACCCAC
>NZ_LWGH01000221.1:0-15516 GCF_001635395.1 Sulfitobacter sp. HI0129
GCGGGTGATCTTGGTGATGCGCGCGCCGATGGCCTTTGTCAGCACCTCCGCCTGCGGCCAGCCGGGGGTTTCGAGCACGATCTCATCCCCCGGCTGAAGGGTCTGCATGATCGCCAGATAATTCGCCTCAGCGGCCCCGGCAGTGATCAGCACATCTTCCTGCGTGCACCGCTCCGCCAGACCGGCGTTGGTCAGCACATGATCCCGCAATTCGGGAAGGCCCCGGAAATCCCGGTTGTTCCAGTCCAACGGCAGATCCGGGTCGAGATCGGACAGAAAATCTCCCAGCCGCGGGGATTCCGCGAGGGAGAAACCGACAACCGCTTCAGGCTCCGCTTCGGTCGTTTCCAGCAAATACTGGAACAGCGTGTGGATCTTGACTTTCAATCGCGGTCTCCTGCAACTCTCCCCCCGGGAGGACCAGTTACATGAATATGCAAGTTTCCCTGAAGGGCAAGCCCGTCCGGCTGGCCGTGCTGGACTACGGTCTTTTCGAAGTCCACGCAGGCCCACGGACCATCGGTATCTGTGGCTTCGTCGTGCAGACCGATGCCGGGGAAACCATCCTGATCGACACGGGCTTTCCGGAAAAATACGCTCGGGACGCCGCGGCCGCCACCGAAGAGGACGACCTGGGCAGCTTTGGCCGCGTCCTGTCCGTCACGCCGGAAAACCTGCCAGCGGCACAACTGGGCAAGCTGGGGCTGGCGAAGGACGATGTGACCCTCATGATCCAGAGCCACACCCACATAGACCACGTGGGCGACATGGCCGGGTTTCCCAATGCGCCGATCCTCATCTCCGCCGCGGAACGGGCGCTTCCTCGGCCGCTTTACTGGTCAGGCAAGCAGCCGATGGACTGGCCGGATGCCCGATATCACACCGTCGATGCGGACGTGACGTTGGGACCCGGGTTCGAGGTGCTGCATTGCCCCGGTCACGCGCCGGGCCAACTGGCCTTCATGGTCGATCTGCCCCAAACCGGTTGGGTGCTGCTGACGTCGGACGCGATCAGCCGCGCTTCTGAAATCGACGAAAAGTTCGCCGGCTCATGGGACGTGGCGCAGGCCATCCACCACGGGGACCGGCTGATGAAATTGGCGAATGAACGCGATGCCTTCGTGATCTTCGGTCACAGCCCGGAGCAATGGCCCGACCTCAGTAAAGCGCCGCATTGGTTCACCTGAGGCTCCTCAGCGTACATCCCGCCCCTGATTGAGGATGATGACGTTCCCGCTGGAAATATCCCCGGCAGAGGAAACGAGAAACCCGACCCAATCCGCAATCTCGCGTGCTTCCATCGCGCGACCATGGGGCATCTGCGCAATGGCACGGGCCAGAACCTCATCGCTCAACACACCGAAAAGCGGCGTTTCGGTCATCGCGGGAGCAAGCGAATTCACAGAGATCCGCGCGCTGGCGTACCGCCGCGCCAAATCCTTGGTCAGGTTGTCCAGCGCCGCCTTCGAAGCGCGGTAATGGGGCGGGTCGAAAACATCGAAATTATAGGCGCCGTTGGACGATATGTTGACGATCTTGCACACGCCGTCCCGCCCCTCCATCAGTTTGATCGCGCATTGGCAGCAATGAAATGCGGCCGAGAAGTTGAGTTTCATCTGGCGCTCGAACTCCTGCTCGGGGATTTCCGGGAATTCGGACATGAAGCAGGTGCCCGCATTGTTCACCAGCACATCCACGCCACCGTGATCCTTGCCGATCCGGTCGAAAGCCGCCGCGATTGCGCCCGCTTCCATCAGGTCGACCTCTATCGCCTGAAAGTTCGCTTCTGCCATATCCGCCAGACCGTCGGCATTCACGTCCAGCCCCATGACGTGGAGGCCGTCGTCGATCAGCCGCCGGGTTATCGCCCGGCCCATACCGCCCGCCGCACCCGTCACCACTGCTATTCTGTCCATCCGGTGCCCTCATCCCTTGGCCGCATTGACGCGGCGCCTCTGTCACTCGATAGATGTAAACGCACATATTTTACCGCGCAAGGAAACAGCATGCCCCCGCGACCCGCCCGGCGCATCACACAGACCTCTCCGAAGGATTTCGGCATGTACGCCAAGGCCGCCCGGCGCGGGGGCGACCTCATCCATCTCGAACTGGGGATGCCGGTGGAGGACACCCCAGCCCACATCAAGGAGGCGACCATTGCGGCCCTCAGAAGGGGAGAGGTACATTATTCCGACCTCCAGGGGCTGCCCGAACTGCGCGCGGCGCTCGCCCGCAAACTGCAAAGGCAGAACCTGATCGATGCATCGGCAGACGAGGTGCTGATCACGAACGGGCTGACGCAAGCCTCTTTCGCGGCCTTCATGGCTTACCTCGATGAAGGGGATGAGGTGCTCCTGCTCGGCCCCTATTATCCGCAGCACATCGGAAAGGCCGAACTTGCGGGCGCGCGCGTTGTCACCGCATCACTGGACCCGTCCGATGGCTTCAGCATTCGCCGCGCGGCGATAGAGCCGCATATCACCCCCGCCACCCGGGCCATTGCGCTAATAAATCCCTGCAATCCTACCGGCCGCGTCTACCGGAGGGAGGAGTTGGAGGTGATCGCCGAACTGGCGACCCGCCACGACCTGCTCGTGTTTTCGGACGAAGTGTACGAGGAGATCGTCTACGACGATGCACAGCATCTATCCATCGCGGCGCTGCCGGGCATGAAGGAGCGGACGATTTCCATGTTCGCCTTTACCAAGGCCTATGCGATGGACGGATGGCGGCTCGGCTATGTTGCGGCGGACGCGGCGCTGCTTGAACCCTTGCTCAAGATCACGGCGAACGAGGTGACGCACGTCAATACTTTCATCCAGTACGGCGCACTTGCAGCCGTTACCGGGCCGGGGGATGTCCTGGCCGGGATGGTCGCGCGCGACAGGGAGCGGCGCGATCTGGTGGTGGCAAGGCTCAACCAGATGCCCGGTGTCGTCTGCCCGAACGTCGAAGGGACCATTTACGCCTTTCCCGACATTTCGGGCACTGGGCCGACAGATCAGGACTGCGCCGACAGGCTGCTGGAGGAAACCGGCGTCGTTGTCGAAGCAGGCAGTTTCTACGGGGCCGCAGGCGCTGGCAGGCTGCGCGTCTGCTTCGGTTCAGCCGAACTTCCTCGCCTGACGGAGGCGATGGACAGGATGCAGGCGTTTTTCAACCGCCTATGACTTCAGAAAAAGGTGCTGCAGGGTCTCTGTCAGCCGGTCCACATGCCTGCGCTCGGTCATCGCCCCCGGGGACACCCGCAGGATCGGCCCGCGACAATCCACCAAGATCTCGCGCTCCGCCATCTGCTTCAGGATTGCCGTGGCGTCCGCACTTTCAGGCAGGCGGAACATCACGGAACCGCCGCGCCTTTCAATGTCGGGGGGGCTGGCAAGGCGCAGGGAGGTCTGCTCGGCCGCGGACAGGATTCGCGCCGTCATTTCACGGTTTGCGCGGATCAGATCGCCCTGCCGCTCTGCATGCCAGCGCAGGGCCGGAATGCTCCCCAGACAGGCCAGAACCGACGGCGTGCCGTGATCGAAACGCCGTGCGTCCGCGGCATAGGCGAAACCATTCAAGTCCCATGAGAACGGATTTTCCTGCGAAAACCAGCCGCGCAGTTCAGGTGCGCAGTCTTTCAGCAGTGAGGGATTGACCTGCAAAATCCCCGCCCCCGGTGTTCCGCAGAGCCATTTCAGCGAGGAACCCACTACGAAATCAACAGGCGTATCTTTGAGCGAAAAGGGCACGATTCCAACGCCCTGCGTGATATCAACACCGATCATGGATCCCTGTTTACGGCCATGTTCCAGCAATCGGGCCAGATCGCACCGATGCGATGATGTCGATGTCACGAAAGTCAGCAGCGCGAGGGCGACATCCCCGTCCCATGCCGCGATCATGTCTTCATCGCGCACCCAGAATTCGCCCTTGCGGATGGGAACTGTTCGCAGCTCGAAGCCAACCCGATTGGCCAGCCCGTTCAACAGGAAATGCAGGCTTGGAAAGCAATCCGCCGCGATCAGTAGGGCCTTGCCCCGCAGCCGATCCTCGGGAAGCGCGCCCAACAGGGAATAGAGCGCGGTGGTCACGTTCTCGGCACTGGTCAACGTGCCTTCGGGGGCGTCGATCAGGTTGCACCAATGGTGCAGGAACTCTTGCCGGGCCTCGAGCACACGGGGCCACTGGGCATCGTCCAGCGCCCCCCAGATGCCTGCGAACTGAGCGAGTGCCGCGCCCATTTCCTCGGCCTTGCGGGGGTATTGTCCAATGGAATGATAAAGGAAATATGCGGGATCTGTCATTCTGGGCCTTCAGTCTTTGAAGCGGACGCTAACGGGTTGCACCCCCCAAGTCCCGCTCAAAAACACTGTCTCGCTAACCCTGTTGCGCGCGCCACCCGGCGAGAGCGAAGAACCCCCCTGCCCGCCAAAACGTCCTAAAGCAGATCAACTTTCCGCGCCCTCGGAAGGCTGCTCATGGAACCGCTTTCAACAAGCGGCGTTAGGCCAACACAAGAAATTTACTTTTCGTCATGGGAGAAAGCGAATGTACGGAATCTTCTACCTCATTGGCCTCATCGTCATTGTTCTCGCCCTGTTGAACCTCATCGCCTGATACCAAGGAGGCTTGTCATGACTACATCCAACACGCCCAAATCAACCACGACGGACAACCTGTCCGACAAGGTTAAATCGACCGCAAGCAGCGCTTCCGAAAACCTGCGGAATACCGCGCAGGACGTGGCGCAGACCGTGTCGCACGAAGCGGCCAGCTATGCGGACCAGACCAAGGAAACCGCTGCCGATGAAGTGAAGAGCGTCTCTTCCGCGTTGCGGCATGCGGCGGACGACCTGCGCAGCGGCTCCCCGCAGGAGCGCACGTTCAGCCAGATCGCGGACGGTCTTGCCGACGCGTCCGAAGCGATCCGCGGCAAGGACCTCGGAGAGCTGGTGAACGACCTCAACAGCTTTGCCAAGCGAAACCCCGCGATCTTCCTCGGCAGCGCGGCCCTGATCGGTTTCGCCGCGACCCGCTTCGCGAAGGCTTCGTCCTCCACCTCCCGCGGTGGCGGCTACGGAAGCGACCGCGACCACAGCGAGATGGACCGCCCCGTTCCCAGTTCCCGCGCGCCGGTATCGGCGGCACCGGGTGGCGGAACGACCCGTCCCACCTCTTCCGCGACGACGCCCGCCGCAGGCGGCACATCGGGTGCCACCACATCTGCCGCAGGTTCGACCGGGGGCGTTGCTTCGCCCGCCGTCAAGACCGGCAGCGGCACAAAGACAGCCGGCGCCACCACATCTTCGCCCAAGACAGGAGACAAATCATGACCACTGAACCGCAAAAGTCGACAGGAAGCCTTCTGAACGAGGCTCTCACCCATGTCAGTTCTCTGGTCCGCAAGGAGGTCGATCTGGCACGCGCGGAGATCAACGAAAACCTGCATTCCGCCGGTGTTGCCATCGGCCTCATCGTGGGTGCCGTCGTCATCGCGCTGACTGCCCTGAACGTATTGAGCGCGGCCCTCGTCGCAGCGCTGACAGAAGCCGGTATCCCCGCTGGTTGGTCCGCCCTGATCGTGGGCGCCGTTCTGGGTATCATTGCCTATGTGATGATCGCCAAGGGCACCAGTGACCTGAAACTCAGAAGCCTTGCACCCACACGCACGGCACAGAATGTGAAGCGCGATGCGCAAGCCGTTAAGGAGGTTTACGATGACAAGTGATAATCGCAGTTCGAGAGAGATCGAACGGGAAATCGAGCGGGAACGCGCCGAGTTGACCGATACGCTGGACGACATTCAGGACCGGTTCTCGGTCGAAGGTCTGGCCCGCCAGTTCACCGACCAGTTCCGCGAACATGGCGGCGACATCGGGCGCTCCCTGTCGGAATCGGTCAAGCGCAACCCGATGGCGCTGGCGCTGACCGGCGTTGGTCTTGCATGGATGGTGTTCGGTGATCGGACGACGGCGCGCGACCCCTACCGTGACCCCTATATCGACCGTAATCGGGACCCCTACGACGCTGACCGGCGCCTTGCGGCAGCGGAGCGTCGCTATGCCCCCAGTTCGTCGGTCGATGCGGCAGACCATACCTATCGTGGGCGTAGCCTCGGTGCGCAGCCGGGCAATCCCGCGCGGCCCTATTATAGCGGTCGTCGGAGCATGGCGAACGAACCGTCCTGGGCCCGTGATCCGGACCATGATGATTACGACAACGACAACGGGATGCTCGACAGCGCGAAATCCGCGGCCAGCAGCGCCGGTGACAGCGTGTCCAGCGCCGCATCCTCGGCGGCTGACAAGGCGCGGTCCGCCGGATCCTCGGCAGCCGATACCGCACGCGGCGTCGGTTCCTCCGCCGCCGACAAGGCGCGGGGCGTGGGCTCGTCCGTTTCCAGCGGGCTTCACAGCGCGCGGGATCGGGTCAGCGACACGGCCAGTTCCGCAGCTGAAGGGGCGCGCAACACCGCGCACAACGTCTCCGACCGGGTGCGGGGCACGGCACGCTCTGCCTCCGAATGGGCGGCGGAACGCCGCCGTCGTTTGGCAGAGGGTACCGAACACCTCAGCGAAGAGGCTCGCAACCGGGTCATCGCGGCGCGCGAACGTGCCGTCGAAGCCCGGGATCAAGCTGCCGTCTATGCACGCCGTGGCCGTGAACAGGCTGTTGATCTGTTCGAAGACCACCCCCTGATCGCCGGCGCATTGGCCGTTGCAGTCGGTGCGGCACTGGGTGCCGCCCTTCCGCGCAGCCGGACCGAAGACAAGTACCTGGGCGAGCATAGCGACCACCTGTTCGACGAAGCCGAACGCATCTACCGCGAAGAGCGGGAGAAGCTCGGCAAGGTGGCCGAAGCCGCGACCGATGAGGCGAAAAAAATCGCCAAAGAGGTCAAGGATGACGCGGATGAGAAGGCGCCTGCCGACACAGCCGCCAAGGCCGTCGCCGACAAGGCCAAGAAGTCAGGTCAGCGGATCGCCGATGCGGCGCAGTCCGAAGCTGAAAAGCAGGATCTCGGAAAGCCGAAGTCCAAAAGCTGATCCCCGCTGAAGTCAGTGAGCGAGCCCGCCCCTTGCCGAAGGGGCGGGCTCTTTTGCGTTTACAGGCAGGGATCAAGGGAAAAACTGCAATTTTCGGGTGAATATACAGACGGGCTATTGTATGCCCCCTTTCCAACGACCCCGAACCGATCGGTAGGAAATGGATAGCTGCCTCGTCAATCGCCTCAGCCATTATGTGGATCTGACCCAGCGTGAATGTGACTTCATCGAAAAGATCGAGATGGATCGTCAGTTCGTCAAGAAAGGCGACATCCTTCACGGGCCCGGCGACAACATCGGCATCATTCACATCCTGAACGAAGGCTGGGCCTGCGCCACTGGTCACACGATGACCGAAAAGTCTCATAAGTTCCGGGTCTACCTCCCCGGCGAGGTCATCGGCATAGCCGAGTTGGGACTTTCGCAGGCACATCACACCATCGCCATGCAGACGGATGGCGTACTTTGCCCCTTCCCCCGCAGCGGATTGGCGGAAATGCTGCAGGATTTCCCCCGGCTTTCGGCGCTCATGCTGGCGATCTCGGCGCTCGATCAGGTGGCCCTGCGGGAACATGCGGTAACATTGGCCGCCATGGATGCCGAAGGGCGTTTGAAGCATTTCCTGCTACAACTCAGGGCGCGGCTGCACGTGGCGAACGTGGGTCTCGGCAATCGCATCCGGGTCCCTTTCAGCCAGGCCGAGCTGGGCGAGCTTGTGGGTCTCACGCCGATCTACGTTAATCGGCTGCTGCGTCGCTGGGTCGAGACCGGCGAGCTTTCGATCGACCGGCCCTATTTCCGTCTGCAGAACCGGGAAAAGTGGGAAAAGGAACTGGGTTTCATCAGCCCCTTCGACAACATGGACACCAGCTGGTTCCCCCATACATGAGGGTCCCCCGCGCTAGAGCAGCGCGGTCAGGTCCGCCATCGCGCCCCGGTAGGCCTGCGCCACCGCATCGCGGGCAATGTGCCTGCCTTCGCTGACGCAATGCCGCCCCGCAGACCAAAGATCGGTTACCACATTGTCAGAGGCTGCAAAGGCCAGACCATCCAACAGTTGATCCGCTGACAATGCGCATAGCGCAGGGTGATCCCCGTCGATCGCCACAAGATCGGCGAGGCGGCCCTCTGCGATTGACCCGGCATTCCGCCCCAGCGCCCGCGCGCCGCCTTCCGCTGCCGTCCGGTAAAGACAATCCCCGACCGATCCCTGCCCGCGCACCATCACATTGCGCGACAGATCCCGCAGGCGCTGGGAATATTCCAACATGCGCAGTTCCTCGCAGAGCGATATGCGGACGTTGCTATCCGACCCGATCCCGAAAAGACCGCCCGCTTCCAGAAAAGCGGGTCCGTTGAAAGGACCGTCGCCAAGGTTCGCTTCGGTAATGGGGCAAAGTCCTGCGACCGCGCCGGACTTCGCCAATCCTTCCGTTTCTGCCTGCGTCATGTGGGTGGCGTGTATCAGGCACCAGCGATCATCTGCCCCCACCTCATGCAGCAGCCATTCCACCGGGCGGGCGCCCAGCCAGTCCGTGACGTCCCGCACCTCCTTCGGCTGTTCGGCTGCGTGGATATGCAAGGGCCCTTCAGGCAGGGCCGCGATTAGCTTCTGCAAATCTTCCGGCGCCGTCGCGCGGAGGGAATGGGGCGCGACGCCGATACGCGCATCAAAGGATGTCTGGGCAACAATGTCGCCGGCAGCCACATGCAGGTTCAGGAACCTGTCCACATCATTGCCGAACCTGCGCTGCCCTTCTGACAGAGCGACCCGCCCGGCCCCGCCATAGGTATAAAGCACCGGCAGCAGCGTCAGTCCGATGCCAGTGCGTTCAGCGGCAGCGCATATCCGCCCGGACAGTTCCGCGATTTCCGCGTAGGGCGCGCCATCCGGTCCGTGATGGAGGTAATGGAACTCCCCGACGCCGGCATATCCCGCCTCCTGCATCTCGACGAATACCTGTGCCGCGATGGCCTCTATATGGTCAGGCGTCAGATGACGGGTGAAGCGGTACATCAGGTCACGCCATGTCCAGAAACTGTCCTTCCCGGGCTGGCGCCGTTCGGTCATGCCCGCCATGGCGCGCTGAAAACTATGCGAATGAAGGTTCGACATCGCGGGCAACAGGGTGCCGACGCTGACGTCCTCCGGGCCTTTCTCCACCCCCACCGTGATTGCGGAAATGCACCCGTCGAAAAGAGAGACCCGTACGTCTTCTGCCCAGCCGGTCGCCAGCAAAGCTTGTTTCGCAAGAATCCGCATGTCGTGGCCTCCAATTTTATGTCTATACATATAGATTGATCAGGTATACAAGAAAAGCGAAATCTCACAGTGCCGGATCGTGACATGACAGACAGGACAGATGTGCTGACAGGCTTGCGGGCTGCCACCATGGCGGCAGGTGCGGCGCCCTACGGCCTGATCGATGATGCCGCCATTGTTCTGGCGGACGGGATGATCGACTGGATCGGTCCCCGCGCCGAACTGCCCGCCAGCTACATGGGGCAGAAGCACCATGATTTCGAAGGCCGTTTGGTCACCCCGGCGCTGATCGACTGCCACACCCATATCGTGCACGGGGGCAACCGCGCGGCCGAGTTCGAAGCACGTCTGAACGGCGCAACCTACGAAGAAATCGCCCGCAGCGGCGGCGGAATCGTCTCGACCGTCGCGGCGACCCGGGCGGCGTCCGAAGGCGCATTGCTGGCCTCCGCCCTGCCCCGGGTCGATGCCCTGATCGCGGAAGGCGTCGGCACGATAGAGATCAAATCGGGCTATGGGCTGGATGTTGAAACCGAATTGCGCATGCTGCGTGCTGCTCGGACAGTGGCAGAGACGCGCCCGATCCGGGTCCGCACCAGCTTTCTCGGCGCGCATGCCACCCCGCCCGAATGGCAGGACGACAAGGACGGCTACATCGATCAGGTCTGCATCCCCGCGCTCCGCGCCGCCCATGCCGAAGGGCTGGTGGATGCCGTGGACGGTTTCTGCGAAGGCATCGCATTCTCTCCCGAACAGATCGCCCGGGTTTTCGACGCGGCACAGGCTCTCGGCCTTCAGGTCAAGCTCCATGCCGAGCAACTGTCGAACCTTGGCGGCGCGGTGCTCGCCGCCTCCTACGGGGCACTCTCGGCGGATCATCTGGAGCATCTGGATGCGCCGGGCATCGCAGCACTCGCTCATAGTGGCACGACGGCCGTCATTCTGCCCGGCGCCTACTACACGTTACGGGAAACACAGGCGCCCCCCGTCGCAGGCCTGCGCGACGCGGGCGTACCGATGGCGCTCGCGACGGACGCGAACCCCGGCTCTTCGCCCCTGACCTCTCTGCTGCTGGCAATGAACATGGGCTGCACGCTGTTCCGCATGACGCCCGATGAAGCGATGCGCGGCGTTACGGTCCATGCCGCCCGGGCCCTCGGCCTCGATGACTGCGGGGTGCTTGCGCCCGGCAAGCGCGCGGAGCTCGCGGTCTGGGATATCGAGCACCCCGCCGAACTGGCCTACCGCATGGGCTTCAATCCACTTCACCGACGCATCATCGGACGACCTTCATGACAACACTGACGCTTACTCCCGGCAAGGTCACGCTCGCCGATCTCCACGAACTGTTTCATCAGAACGCGGCCCTGAAACTCGATCCCGCCTGTCATGCGGGCATCGAACAGGCGCAGGCACGGATCGCAAACGCCGCAGCGGGGCAGACCGCTGTCTACGGCGTGAATACCGGTTTCGGCAAACTCGCCAGCGTCAAGATCGCCCCCAAGGATACCGCGACGCTGCAGCGCAACCTGATCCTGTCGCACTGCTGCGGCGTGGGGGAGCCGATTCCGCGTTCCCACGCACGTCTGATGATGGCGCTCAAACTGCTCAGCCTCGGTCGGGGCGCATCCGGTGTGCGGATGGAGCTTATCACCCTGCTGGAGGGCATGCTGGCCAAAGGCGTCACGCCCGTCATCCCGGTGCAGGGTTCCGTCGGCGCATCGGGCGATCTTGCCCCCCTAGCCCATATGGCTGCCGTCATGATGGGCGAAGGCGAAGCCGAGTTCGACGGCGCCACCCTGTCGGGGGCCGAGGCGTTGCGCCGCGCGGGGCTCGCGCCCGTCGAGTTCGGGGCGAAGGAAGGGCTGGCCCTGATCAACGGCACCCAGTTTTCCACGGCCTTCGCCCTCGTCGGGCTTTTCGGGGCATGGCGGGCGCTGCAAAACGCGCTCATCACCTCTGCCCTTTCGACGGATGCGATCATGGGGTCCACGGCGCCCCTCCAGCCGGAAATCCATGACCTTCGCGGGCACCGCGGACAGATCGAGGCCGCAGCCACCATGCGCGACCTGCTGGACGGGTCCGAAATTCGTGAAAGCCACCGTGAAGGGGACCAACGCGTACAGGACCCATATTGCATTCGCTGCCAACCACAGGTGGCCGGGGCCGCGATGGACGTCCTGCGCCAAGCCGCCCGCACGTTGGAGATCGAAGCGAACGCCGCGACGGACAATCCGCTGGTACTGGCCGAAGCGGACCTGATCGTGTCGGGCGGGAATTTCCACGCAGAGCCGGTGGGATTTGCGGCAGACACCATCGCGCTGGCCTTGGCAGAGATCGGCGCCATTGCCCAGCGCCGGATCGCGCTGATTGTCGACCCTACGCTGAACCACGACCTGCCCCCCTTCCTGACGCCCGATCCCGGTCTGAATTCCGGCTACATGATCGCCGAAGTGACCACCGCGGCACTGATGAGCGAAAACAAGCATCTCGCCAATCCTTGCGTCACCGACAGCACACCCACCTCCGCCAATCAGGAGGACCACGTCAGCATGGCCGCCCATGGGGCCGTGCGGCTCGGTCGCATGGTTGCCAACCTGGAACGCATATTGGGGGTCGAATTGCTTTGTGCGGCGCAAGGCGTCGATTTCCGCGCCCCCCTGAAGACCAGCGCGCCGCTGAGCGCGGTGCTGGATGCCGTGCGCCAGCGCATCCCCGGCCTGTCCGAGGATCGTTACCTCGCCCCCGATCTGGAAGCTGCAGGGCAGCTCATCCGCTCCGGCACGATCATCGAAGCCTCGGCGACCACAATGCCTGAGGTTTCACCATGACCCCCGTGGAAGTCACCCGCGGCGACGGGCCGATCGTGCTGGGGATGCCCCATACCGGGACGGATCTGCCGCCCGAGGTTCACGCAGCCCTGAACCAGCGGGGTCGCGCGCTTGCCGATACCGACTGGCATATCGACCGGCTCTACCAAGGGCTTCTCGATGGGGCGACGACCGTGCGGGCGACGTTTCACCGCTATGTCATCGATGCAAACCGCGACCCTTCGGGCCAGACGCTCTATCCCGGGCAGAATACCACCGGGTTGATCCCGCTGACGGATTTCGATGACAACGCCATCTGGGAAACCCCGCCCTCCCCCGCCGATACCGAAACACGGCTCAAAAGCTTCCACGCCCCCTACCACGCCGCGCTGGAGGAGGAACTGGACCGGGTGCGCAAGAAGCACGGCATTGCGATCCTCTATGATTGCCATTCGATCAGGAGCGAGATCCCGTTTCTCTTCGACGGCACCCTGCCTGATTTCAACATCGGTACGAACGATGGCCGCACCTGCGCGCGGGCGCTCGAAACCGCAGCATATGGCCTTTGCCGCGCGGAGGACGGCTACACCTCCGTTCTCAACGGGCGCTTCAAGGGGGGCTGGACGACGCGGCACTATGGGCGACCTGCCAAGGGGGTCCACGCCATACAGATGGAGCTTGCGCAGTCCGCCTACCTGAACGCCGAAGCGCCGCCCTGGGAATACGACCCTGCCAAGGCCCAGCGCCTGCGCCGCCCGCTCGCCCGCCTGCTCGGCAAACTCGCCCACATCGCCCTCGACGGAGACCTAAAATGACCGATTCCCGCAAGAACACCCGAGATATCTTTCCCGCCACCGGGTCCGAGATCACCGCCAAAAGCTGGCTGACCGAAGCGCCCATGCGGATGCTGATGAACAACCTGCATCCGGACGTGGCCGAAAACCCCCATGAACTCGTCGTCTATGGCGGGATCGGGCGGGCCGCCCGGACGTGGAAGGATTTCGACGCCATCGTGGCAAGCCTGAATTCGCTGGAAGAGGACCAGACGCTGCTCGTTCAATCAGGCAAACCGGTGGGGATCTTCCGCACCCACAAGGATGCGCCGCGCGTGCTCATCGCGAATTCCAACCTCGTGCCCCATTGGGCGAACTGGAGCCACTTCAACGAACTCGACCGCAAGGGGTTGGCGATGTACGGCCAGATGACTGCCGGATCGTGGATCTACATCGGCAGTCAGGGCATTGTTCAGGGAACCTACGAAACCTTTGTCGAAGCTGGGCGGCAGCACTATGGCGGTGACCTCATCGGCAAATGGATCCTGACCGGGGGGCTTGGCGGCATGGGCGGGGCGCAGCCGCTCGCCGCGGTGATGGCCGGGGCCTGTTGCCTCGCGGTGGAATGCAACGCCGAAAGCATCGATTTTCGCCTGCGGACCCGATACCTCGACGAAAAGGCCGAAACACTGGACGAAGCCTTGGAGAAGATCGAGCGCTGGACAAAGGCGGGCGAAGCGAAATCCGTGGGCCTCTTGGGCAATGCTGCCGATGTCTTTCCCGAACTCGTCCAGCGGATGAAAAACGGCGGCCCCCGGCCAGATATCGTCACCGACCAGACCAGCGCCCATGACCCGATCAACGGCTATCTTCCTCAAGGGTGGAGCATGGCCGAATGGCGCGCCGCGCGAGAGGCTGAACCGGCAAAGGTGGAAAAGGCCGCCCGCGCCAGCATGAAAACCCATGTGGCAGCCATGGTGGATTTCTGGAACGCCGGGGTTCCGACCCTCGACTATGGCAACAACATCCGGCAGGTGGCGCAGGACGAAGGCCTCGAAGATGCCTTCGCCTTCCCCGGCTTTGTGCCCGCCTATATCCGGCCCCTGTTCTGCCGGGGCATCGGCCCTTTCCGCTGGTGCGCGCTTTCGGGTGACCCGGAGGATATCTACAAGACCGACGCCAAGGTGAAGGAACTGGTGGACGATCCGCACCTGCATAATTGGCTGGATATGGCGCGCGACAGGATCAGCTTTCAGGGCCTACCCGCGCGCATTTGCTGGGTCGGGCTGGGCGTGCGGCACAAGCTTGGCCTCGCCTTCAACGAAATGGTGCGAACGGGCGAGCTTTCGGCCCCCGTGGTGATCGGTCGCGATCACCTCGATTCAGGTTCCGTCGCGTCGCCCAACCGCGAAACCGAAGCGATGAAGGACGGCAGCGACGCGGTTTCAGACTGGCCCCTGCTGAACGCGTTGCTCAACACGGCGTCTGGCGCGACCTGGGTGTCACTGCACCATGGCGGCGGCGTGGGCATGGGCTTTTCGCAGCATTCCGGAATGGTGATCTGCTGCGACGGCACAGAGGACGCCGATCGCCGCATCGCCAATGTGCTCTGGAACGACCCGGCCACCGGGGTGATGCGCCATGCCGATGCCGGCTACGAAGACGCGCTCGACTGCGCGCGGGAGCATGGGTTGGATCTGCCGGGTATTCTGGGCTGACGTTCGATCAGTAGCGCGTCGTCATCCGGTACCCTTCCCGGTAGGTCAGCCGGACGAAGGTGATGGCTTGCTCTTCCCACCATGTCGAGCGTTCCGCCTGAAAGAGCGGGGCGCCTTCCGCGCAATCCAGGTGGGCGGCCAGAACTCTATCCGCCGCCGTGGAGCGAAAGCTCATCTCCACCGTGGAGAACGGAACGGCAGCGACAAGCCATTCGTTCGGACCTACCGCACTGAAGTCGGCTGTCCGGGCTGCCGGAAGTACGGAGATATCGATCCAGCGATCTTCGTGCTGATAGGGCGTGTGGTCGGCATAGTGCATACACTCGACGTGCAAAACACTCTCCCCCCGTGAGACGCCGAGCCGACCGCAGAGCCAATCCGGTACATTGACCTCGTCGCGCGAAAGAAGGGCATAGCGATAGGTGGCCCCGATGGCTTCGACTTCCTTGCGGATGATCGGGATATCGAAACGGGCCTGCCGCATGGGGGCCATGCGCACGCGCGTTCCCGCCTTGCGCCGCCGCTCCACGATCCCGTCGTCCGCCAGTTCGCGCATCGCCCGGTTCACCGTGGCGCGCGCACAGCCATGCTGTTCCGCGAGTTCGACTTCGCCGGGCAAAAGGCTACCGGGCGGCCAATACCCCTGCACGATGCGTTGCAGGATATCCGCCTTCAGCTCCTTGTACCCGATCGCCATTCCGATGCTTCGCCTCTGCCACGCAATCTGATGCAAAAGGTACAGACATAAAGTGGATATATCTAGGCAAAAGGGAAGGGCCCTCAGGCGCAGATCGGTCCCTGCACCAGCCAGAGCAACCAGAAAGACATCGCCAAGAAGGGCCCGAAGGGCATGGCCCGGTCCCAGGGAGGCCCCCGCAGGAGCGCATAACCCAGCGCGGTAGCCGCCGAAATCAGCAC
>NZ_LWGH01000222.1:0-15639 GCF_001635395.1 Sulfitobacter sp. HI0129
AGCCCGGGGCGCGGGCGGATCCCGGCGGTGGAGCCGATGTTGATCATCACACCACCGCCCTGTTCGCGCATCACCGGGACGACCGCGTTCGTCATATGGAAAAGCGCCTTGACGTTGATCGCATAGACCCGGTCGAATTCGTCCTCCGTGACATCGAGCAGGGGTTTGTTGCGATGCGTCCAGCCGGCATTGTTGACGACGATGTCGATCTTTCCGCCATGGCTGCGCGCCGCCTCGACCGCCCGCGCGATGTCCTCCGCGCGGGTCACGTCGCCGGTGACGGCCCGGGCCGCTTCGCCGATGTCTTTCGCAGTGGCCTCAGCCGCCGCGCCGTCGAGATCGAGGATCACGACCTTTGCCCCTTCGCGTGCGAAGGTGCGGGCGATTTCGGCACCGAAGCCTGCAGCGCCGCCTGTCACTAGCGCCGTTTTACCGTCTAAACGCATGATATCGGTTCCTCAGGCGGGCAACATGCCGATCTGCTGCTGCAGACCGATGTTGTCGATGGCAGGCCATTGTTCGGCGATCTTGCCGTCTTCCATGCGGAAGAGATCCAGCACGGCCACGTCGAACCGTTTGCCCGTGGCTTCGTAATCGCCGAAGGCGCCGGAGTGCACACCGCGGAATTGCAGCCGGACAAGCACCTTGTCGTCTTCGGCCACGGTATCCTGCACATCGAGTTCGATTTCAGAGAACGCCCCCAGCAACAGGTCGCCGAGTTCCAGCACACCCTCGGGGCCCTTCACCTCGAACGGCAGGTTGGTGTCGCGGCGGACGTAGGACTGGGCCACATTGGCTTCCAGCCAGTCGCGGTCCTTCGTGGCGAAAGCCTTGAAGTAGTCCTTGGCGCGCTGCCGGTTGGCTTCGATGGTATCACGGTCGGTCATGAAACGGTGTCCTTTATAGAGCGGTTCAGGCGGCGGAACGGGTGGAGCTACTGTCAGCAGGCAGTACATCGAAGCCTGCGCGCGGGAAGTGGATATGCAGTTTGCCTGCCTCGGGGGTGTCCCGGGCAATGACGATTTCCTGCGCGTCCGCAGCCACGAGCGTTCCTTCGACCGGGACGCGTGCGTTGTCGTTCGGCGTGATCGTGACGGAGGATCCCAGCGTGAATCCGGTAGGATCGGCATCGGCCCCGAAATCCCCGGAGGGGTCTGCTGATTTAGCCACCTGCAGGGCATCCTCGGGGCTCATCTCGGAGGGGTCGCCGTGGCCGACCGCTGCGACCCGGTCCATCCAGCCGGTGACACGGGATGAAAGGTTCAGCCGCGCGTCGATTTCATCTTTCCCGCAGTTGGCCCGCAGCAGCCACAGCGAATGATGGCAGGTCAGGTCCGCCGCGCTGAGCCGGTCGCCGGTCAGGAAATCGCCGTTTTCCTTCAGCATCGAATCGAGCCATTCCGCGAAGGCGGTCATCTGCTGGACATAGGCGGGGAACAAGGGGGCCATACCCTGTTTGGAGATGTCGTAGCCAAGGTAATGCTCCTTGCGGTCGCGCAGGAACTCTTCGGGAAGGGCATCGCCGATGTAGTTTACCAGAATGCCGATCGCGGCCTTCCATGTCGCCCGGTCCCACCAGTGCGACAGCGCCTTGGCAATGCCTTCGCCCTGCGGATAAAGCGTGGGTTCCTGCTGGATGCGTTCCAGCGCGGCGAAGATCACTTCGGTATCGCAATAGATGTCGGCACCGACCTGCATGACCGGCAGCCGGCGATAACCTCCGGTGAGAACATCGAGCAGCGGACGCGGCGGCACCGCCTCAACCTTGACTGATTTCCACGCCAGCCCCTTGTGCCCGAGGGCGAGCCTGATCTTTTCCGAAAAGGGTGAAAGGTCGTAATGATGCAGGATGATATCGGTCATTTTCGCGTGCTCCTCCGCTGAATTGGCCCGAAGGTACCAGCGGGACGATGCCGCGAGGAAATACCGCTTCGGTCCGGGGGCTAGAGGATAATGCTATGGCGGCGCTGGTCCGATGGGTCGATGCCTACCTTGTCGCGGGGACCTTTTCGTTCAGAACCAGATGTTTCCACCGGCCAGACTTGCAGTATCATGCCCCGGGGGGGGAGACGCTTATGGACATACGCCAGCTGAGATATTTCGTGGCCATCGCCGAAGAGGGGTCGCTGTCGGCGGCGGCGCAACGGGTCAACGTGGCCCAGCCGTCCCTGTCGCAGCATGTGATCGCGCTGGAACGCGAGTTGGACGTCACCCTGCTCGACCGGTCGCCGCGCGGCGTGACCCTGACCCAGTCCGGCGAGGTGCTGCTGAGCCACGCGCATGAGGTGATCGCCGCGCTCGACCGCGCGCGGGACGCCGTCCGGCAATCGGGCAGCGAACCGCAGGGCGCGGTGAGCTTCGGTCTTCCCAGTTCCATCGCCATGGTGCTGTCGGTCCCTCTGGCCGAAACCGTGCGGCTCGAACTGCCCAAGGTGAAGCTGCGCGCCATCGACGCCATGAGCGGCTTTATCAAGGACTGGCTGGATGGTCAGACCGTCGATCTGGGGATCCTCTACGATATCGGCACCGTGCGGCACCTGAACCACCGCCAACTGATGACCGAGGAGCTGCATTTCTTTTCCGCTCCGGATGCATGGCCGTTCGACAGCAGTCCCGGATCGCCGGTGCCGGTGTCGGAACTGCCACAGGTGGAACTTGTTCTGCCGTCCCCCCAGCACGGGCTGCGCGTGATGATTGACCGCTCGATCAAGCCGACCGGCGTATCGCTCAACATCGCAACCGAAATGGACGGGCTGGGCCATATCAAGACCATGGTGGCGCGGGGTAGCGGCTATACGATCCTCGCCCCCGCCGCCGCCATCGACTATGTCGAGCGGGGGGAGCTGATCATGGCCCCGATCGTTGAGCCGCGGCTGGTGCGCCCGGTCTATCTGGTGCGCAACCCGGCAAAGCCGGTTACCCGCGCCAGTCAGGAGGTTGAGCGCATCACGCTTGAGGTGATCCGCGATCTGCTGGCCCGTGGCATCTGGCAGGCCTTCGATCCGAAAAGCGACGCGGCGGAGTGATCTGCACCGCGCCACGGGCCTAGCTTGCCTTTCGCGCCCCGAGATAGGCGCGCTGGATCAACTCGTCATGGTCAACCTCTCCGGGCTTGCCGCCAAAGGTGACATGGCCTTGCTCAAGCAGATAGAAGTGGTCCGCATAGTCCAGCGCGAGGTTTGCGTTCTGTTCGACTAGGAAGATGGTCCGCCCCTCATCGCGCAGCTGGCCGATGATCTCGAAAATCTCTTCCACGATGATCGGCGCGAGCCCGGTAGAGGGTTCGTCCATCAAAAGGATCTTCGGCCGGGCCATCAGCGCGCGGCCCACGGCGAGCATCTGCTGCTCGCCGCCCGAAAGCGTACCCGCTTCCTGATTGGCGCGCTCACGTAGACGGGGAAAGCGGTCAAGCACCGCTTCGAGATCGTCGCCGATGCCACCCTTGGCCTTGCGGCGCGAGAATGCTCCGGCCACGAGGTTGTCTTTTACCGTCATCTCGGGAAAGACGAGCCGGTTTTCCGGCACCGTCACCACGCCCTTTTCGACGATATGATGCGGCTTCAGCCCCGCCAGTTCATCGCCGCCCAGCTTCATCGAACCGGATTGCGCCTTGAGGATACCGGCGATGGTCCAGATCAGCGTCGTCTTGCCGGCGCCGTTGGGACCCAGCAGGCAGGTCAGCCCGCCTTCGCGGATGTCGAGCGACACGCCCTTGAGTGCGGCGATCTTGCCGTAGGATGTCCTGATGTCACGGATCTCAAGCATGGATCAGCTCCTCGTCTTCATGTTTGCTGCCGAGGTAGGCCGCCCGGACGTCGCGGTTGGCCTGTACCTCGGCGGGCGTGCCTTCGGCGATCTTGCGCCCGAAGTTGAGCACCGCGATCCGGTCGGAAATGCCCATGACAAGCTCCATCATATGCTCGATCAAAAGGACGGTAACGCCCCGCTCGCGGATATCACGGATGCGTTCGGCCAAAAGCTGGCCGTCCTCAAGGCTGGCGCCCGCGGCCGGTTCGTCCAGCAGCACGATGCGCGGGTTGGAGGCCAGCGCCCGGGCCATTTCCAGCCGCCGCATCTCGCCGAAGGAGAGGGCGCTGGCGGGCAGATCGCGTTTCGTATGCAGGCGCGAGAAACGCAGCAGGTCCTCGATCTCTGGCCCGTGTTCCCCGCCGGCCTTGAACCAGCGCGACATGAAATGTTCGCGCCGCTGCGTGCGCCCGTTCTGCGCCACCCAGAGGTTCTGCGCAACGCTGAGGTTGCCGAAGAGTCGGATGTTCTGGAACGTGCGCGCCACGCCCATTGCCGTCCGCTCATGCTGCGCCATCTGGGTGAGGTCATGCCCGTCGAGCATGACGGTCCCGGTGGTGGGCGTATAAAGCCCGGTGATCAGGTTTACCGTCGTCGACTTGCCGGATCCGTTGGGACCGATCAGGCCAAATATCTCGCCCTCCCGAAACGTGAGGTCGACCGCGTCGACGGCGCGCACGCCGCCGAAGTGCTTTGACAGGTTGTCGAGCGCGAGCATCACTTGGCCTCCTTGGTATTGAGGGCTTCCCGTTCGGTCTTTTCCCGCCCGAAGATGCGTCTGAGGTTCGGTGCGTGTTCGCCCAGCAACCCATGCGGCCTGAGGTTCATCGCCACCACGATCAGCGCCCCGAAGAGCAGCGAACGCCAGTCACCCACGAAACGCAGCCCCTCGATCAGGAAGCCCTGGATGAAGAGCACCGCGATGACGGTGCCGAAGACGGACCCCAATCCGCCGAGGATGGGGTAGGCGATGGCAAAAGTGGCCAGCAGCACGCCGAACACGCCATGTTCGATATGGGTCACGGTGTGAGCATAGATCCCGCCCCCGACACCGGCGATGAAACCGCCCAGCGTCATGGCACCCACCTTCACGGCGGTGAGGTTGAGGCCGACGGACTGCGCGGCGGTCTCGTCATGGCCCACGGCGCGCAGGACGGCACCTGCACGGCTGTGGTCCATCCACCACAGGGCGGCCATGATTACGGCAACGACGATCCAGATGAAAACCGTGACATGCCACACTTCCCAGCCGTTTTCGGGAAAATAGCGGATGGCACGGAAACCTTCCGCCCCGTTCGGGCCGACCATTTCACCGCCGCGTTCGACCTGCCATGTCAGGTTGAAGAAGAACAGCCGTACCATTTCGCCGAAGGCCAGCGTTGCGACCACCAGCATCAGCCCCTTCACGCGCAACGCGGGAAAACCCACGATGCAGGCGATACCGGCGGTGACCAACCCTGCAAGGATGACGGCGGGCAGGATGTGCAGCCCGAACATCGCCGTGGCGGCTCCGGCGCTATAGGCGCCGATGGCGTAAAACCCCGCCTGTGCCATGGTGACCTGTCCGGTCAGCAGCACCACGTAGGCGGAAAGGCCCAGCAGGGTGTGAACGCCGAAGATCTGCAGTAGTCCGAAGTAGAAATCCATTGCGGCCTCCGATCAGTCGCGGCCCGCGGTCGAACCGAAAAGGCCGCCGGGACGCAGGACGAGGAACAAAAAAAGTAGGAGCATCACGTAGATGTCGCGCTCGGTGACGCCGCGCAGCAGCAGGAAGATGTTCTCCGCCGCGCCGACCAGCAGCCCGCCGATGATGGCACCCGGGATGGAACCCAAGCCACCGATGACGACGGCGATCAGCCCCTTCACGGTCAGGCCCATCGCGATGATCGGTGACAGGACGCCCACGGCGGCGGCGGTCATGGCGCCGGCGATGCCGCCCAATATCCCGGTGATGCCGAAGGTCAGCAGGTTGACGCGCGTCGGGTCGATGCCACAGAGCGCCGCGGCGCGCGGTTGCTGGCTGACGGCGCGGGTCGCAAGGCCCAGCGGCGTCCGGTAGAGCAGCCAGAACAGCACCGCCATCGCAACCACACAGATACCGAAGACGAAAAGCAGATCGCCCCTGATCCAGATGTCACCCAGCTCGATCGTGGCATCGCGGAACACCGAAGGGTAGGGGAAGGGCATGCCGTGGCTGGCATGGATCACCACCTCTTCGATGAAGAGCAGCATCCCCACCGAGGCAAGAAGCGAGGCCATCGGGTAGTCTGNCGGGGTGAAACGAAAGCAGCAGTAGTAGACCAGAATGCCGATCACGCCTGACCCCAGCGCCGAGAGCAGGAAAACCAGCGTCGGCGGCGCATCGAAGCTGAGAAAGGCCGCGAGACCGATGTAGGTGCCCGCCAGCGCCGCGGCGCCATAGGCGAGGTTCAGCTTGCGCATCACGCCAAAAATCAGGGTAAAGCCGATGCCGATCAGCGCATAGGTGGTTCCAAAGAGCAGCCCGTCGGTCAGGGACTGCAGGAAGTCGATGAAGAAGAAATAGTCCATGACGGGTCCTTTGGCTTTGCCGCCTTCATCCCCGCCCCGCGTTGATCACCGCTCGTGGTAAAGGACGGCAGCAGAGACAGGGCAGGGCGTGGTAAGTCGAACGGGCGCGCCCCCGGGGAGGCGCGCGCCCGCGTCCGGTCAGCTTTTCGGGTCGTGCAGGACTTCCCAGCCCTTGCCCTGTGCATGGACAAATACGAAGGGCTTCACCGCCTCGCCGTCCGGCTGGCGAACGTTGACGCCCAGCAGGCCGTCGGCTTCGGTCAGCGCGGCCAGTCCATCGCGGATCTTGCGGCGGTCTTCCTCGACAGAGGCAGGCGTGCCCTCGATCTCTGCAGCCTCGATCACTTCCTTCAGGATCATCGCGTTTTCCCACGCAGAAGCACTGTGCAGGTCCATCTGCCCGCCCTTGGCGACAACCGCTTCGGCGGCTGCTTTCGAATTGTCGTTCACCGGGGCGAAGCTCGTGGGGATGGTGAGACCCTGCGCTTCATCCGGGCAACCCGACAGGGTTTCCAGCGAGGAGGAGGACGTCAGCCCAACGAGCACCTTGGGCTTGATCTTCTGGCGGGACATTTCACGCAGCATCCCGCAGGTGGTGAAGGGATGGGCGGAAATCGCCACCACGTCCGGCTCGGCCCGGCGCATGGCGCGCGCCTGGTTAGAAAAGTTTGTGTCCGATAGCAGCCACTGCGCTTCTCCCACCACTTCGAACCCATGTTTCTCGGCTGCTTTCTTCATCACCTCGTACCAGGTGAATCGGGAATGCGCGAAATCCTCTTCGACGCCGCCATAGATCGTTTTCAGATCGGGATGCTCCGCACGGATCCAGGCGAACAGATCGTCGTACATCTTGGCTTCGGAGGGCGTGTTGCGGAACACCCATTCAGAGATGCCTGCCAGCCCGCCCTTGATCGCCACATCGGTAAAAACCGGGAACTGCAGCCCGGTGTCGCCCGCGTCATCGACCTGCGCCTGCAGGATGCCGAACAGGGGCTCGGCCACGTTCGAGCAGGTAGGCCCAATGGCGACCAGCGCGTCGGTCGAAGCGATGCGGCGCAGGACGGAAATGCCTTCTTCGGCATTGCAGCGGTCGTCGTAGTATTCGGTTTCGATCATCGCCTTCGAGCCGTCGGCGAGCTTGACGCCACCCTCTTCGTTGATCTTGTCGAAAGCCGCGGCCATGGCGGCGCTCGAGTTCTGGCCAAAGATGCCGACCACGCCAGAGCTGGCGCCGGAACCGACGATGCGCACGGCCTTGTCCTGCGCCGCGGCGGCGGTCGCCATGGCCAGGGTCGAGGCGCTCAGCAGCCCCGCCTTGATGAATGCTTTCAGCTTCATGTGTCTCCTCCTCCTCAGGATATGTCGGGACCGGGGCAGGGCTTGGCTGTGGTGCCGCCCGGGCGCGGTCCGATGGCGACGTGATGCCGCATTACCCTGCGTAAGGAGAAATATGGTTTTCCATTCGAGGCTATATGTTTTCGCTCTATCCGGTCTGCAGGCGGTCGAGGCGGCCCATATTTCGAGCGGCTGACCGCACTTTTCAGCGATTTTTCCGTTCGCCTCCAGAGGCCTGCCCAAGGGCTAGATGATCAACCTATAGCCGATAGAGCGGCTTGGTATTTGTGGATCTCCCGGTTTCCACGCCATCCTCCGCGAAATCGAAGTACAGGCATGGAGACAAGCAATGACTGACCGTCTGAAGGACAAAGTGGTCTTTTTCTCGGGCGCGGGCTCTATCGGCCCCGGCTGGGGCAACGGCAAGGCCGCTGCGGTCGCCATGGCCCGTGAAGGGGCAAAGATCTTCGCGCTCGACCTCAAGGAAGAGGCCGTCGAGGAAACCGCCTCCATCATCCGGGAAGAAGGCGGCACGGTCGAAACCGCCGTCTGCGACGTGTCGAAGGCCGATCAGGTCAAGGCGGCGGTGAAGAAATGCATGGACGCCTTCGGCCGCATCGACGTGCTGGACAACAACGTCGGCATCATCGACCCGGGCGGCCCCGAGGACCTCTCCGAGGAACAGTGGGACCGGTTGATGGCCGTGAACGTCAAATCCATCTACCTGACCTGCCGGCACATCCTGCCGATAATGGCCGATCAGGGCGGCGGGTCGATCATCAACATCTCTTCCATCGCCTCGACCCATTCGCTGGGCTATTCCTGCATCAGCTATTCTGCCTCCAAGGGGGCGGTGAACGCCTTTACCCGCGACATTGCGCTGAACTACGGGCCCAAGGGCATCCGCTGTAACTCGATCCTGCCGGGGCTGATGAACACGCCGCTCATTCACAAGGGCAATGTCACCTCCGTCTACGGCTCAACCGAGGCGATGGTAAACGCGCGCGACGCACTGGTACCGCTGGGGAAGATGGGCGATGGTTGGGATGTCGCCTATGCCTCTGTCTTCCTCGCCTCGGACGAAGCCAAGCATATCACCGGCATCGAACTGGTGGTTGATGGCGGCATCACGCTGAAGGTCAAGTAAACATGCATCTCTATATCAACACCACCTCTCCCTTTGTCCGCCTCGTGCGCCTTGCCATCGAGGAAAAGGGTCTTTCCGACCGGGTCGAGCTGGAGGTCGTGGACCCATGGGGCGATCCGGCGGCCTTCCTGAAGGCCAATCCGGCGGGCCGGGTCCCCACCCTGATCACGGACGACGGTCACGCCATCGCGGAGGCGCATCTGATCCTGCGGTATCTGGACGATATCGCGGGCCCCAGCGTCTTCCCGTCCGACGGTCTTGCCGAGACGCTGGCCATCGCCGCCCCGGCGCTCGGCGCGACGGAGGCCTCGACCGCGATCATCATCGGCCGCAAGTCGTCCGACAGCTTCGACACCGACATGGTCGGCTCCAAACGGTTCCGCAGCATCGCGGAGGGGCTCAAGCGGCTCGACGCAAACCCGCCGCGCGACTTCTCCGATCGGCCTGACATCGCCAACTTCGCCGCCGTCACGCTGATCGACTACGTCACCTTCCGCTTCACCGATCGCGACTGGCTCGCCGATCTGCCGAACCTGCGCCAATGGCGCGACCGGCAGCAGGGCCATCCTTCGGTCGAAGCGACCATGCCCTATATCTGATCGCCCCGGAGCTTCCGATGACCCTTGATACGCTCGAAAAGACCGACAGCACCCTGCGCAAGCTCGACCACTGGATCGCGGGGGAATCCGCCGGACCGGCGGGCGGCGACTATCTGGAAACGCTGACACCGCTCACCGGCCAGCCGCATCTGCGGGTCGCGTCGGGCACCGCCGATGACGTGGCGCGTGCCGTGGACGCGGCGGAACAGGCCCGCGACGGCTGGCGCCATTTCGTCGCCGCCGACCGGGGCCGGTTGATGCTCGCGCTTGCCAAGGCCCTGCGGGACAACAAGGACCGGCTGGCGGAGATGGAGCGCGCGGACAGCGGCAAACCTATGGCGGGCGCCCTGGCCGAGATCGAGGGCAGCGCCCAGTATTTCGAATTCTATGGCAGCCTTGTCTACCTGCCCACGGGCGATGTGCTCGATGTGGCGCCTGACCAGCATGTGTTCACCAAGCGTGAACCCTATGGGATCATCGGTGTCATCACCCCGTGGAACCTGCCGCTGAATCAGGCGGCGCGGGCCATCGCACCCGCCCTGGTGGCGGGCAACGTCGTGGTGGCGAAACCGTCGGAGATCACCTCCCAGACCACCATCGAAATGGCGCGGCTGGCGACGGAGGTGGGCTTTCCCAAGGGCGTCATAAACATCGTGCTGGGCACCGGGCAGGCCGTGGGCGAGGCCATCGTAAAACACGACGCGGTGCGAAAGGTGGCTTTCACAGGCTCGGTCGGGGTGGGGCGGGCCATCGGTCGCATCGCCGCCGAACGGATCATTCCGCTGACGCTGGAATTGGGCGGCAAGTCGGCCAACATCGTTTTTGAGGATGCCGATCTGGACCTTGCCGCGACGGAAGCCGTGAAAGGCTTCACCCTGAACGCCGGTCAGGTCTGTTCCGCTGGCACCCGCATCCTCGTCCAACGCTCGGTCTATGACGCCTTCGTTGAAAAGATGGCACAGGCGCTGGAAACGGTAAAACCCGGCGAGAGCCTCGGGCCCATCATCACCCCGCCGCAGTTCGAGCGGGTGCAGAGTTATTTCCGCGTGGCCGAGGAGGACGGCGCGCGGTTGGTCGCAGGTGGCGGCAAGGCCGATGTGCCGGGCTGTGAGGACGGTTTCTTCGTGAAACCCACCCTCTACGCGGACGTGAACAACGACATGCGGATCGCCCGCGAAGAAATCTTCGGGCCCGTGGGCGTCGCCATCCCCTTCGACACCGAAGAGGACGCGGTGCGCATGGCGAACGACAGCGATTATGGGCTGATCGGCACGCTCTGGAGCCGCGACATCAGCCGCGCCCTGCGGGTGGCGGACCGGATCAACGCGGGCCAGATCTTTGTCAACGTCTGGAACACGATGTCGGTGCAGACCCCCTTTGGCGGGTACAAGAATTCAGGCTACGGGCGCGAAAAGGGGATCGAGGCGATCCACCATTATTCACACACCAAGACCGTGACGGTGAAATACTGACGCCCCTGTCGCGCCGCCGTTTCCGGCGCTAGGCTTCAGCAAACCCAACTTCAGGAGAGACCTCATGGCCTATGCGATCGTAGCCCCCCGGCCCGGTGGCGCGGAAATCCTCGAACGGCGCGACATCGACCCGCCCCGGCCCAAGAACGGCGAGGTGCTGATCCGGCATACCGCCATCGGCGTCAATTTCATCGATGTCTATTTCCGCACCGGATCCTACCCGTGGCCGGTGGAGCGCGATCTTGTGCTGGGTTCGGAAGGCGCGGGCGTGGTCGAGGCGGTGGGCGAGGGGTTCACCGAGTTCAAGCCCGGGGACCGCGTCGCCTATACCGTGCCCAACGGGGCCTATGCCACACACCGGACCCTTCCGGCTGCGGCGCTGGTGCATCTGCCCGAAAACGTCAAGGACGAACAGGCCGCGGGCGCCATGCTCAAGGGGCTTACGGTCCATTACCTGATCCACCACAGCTACGCGGTGCAAAAGGGCGATACCGTGCTGGTCCATGCCGCCGCCGGCGGTGTCGGGCAGATCGCGGGGCAATGGCTGAAGGCCAAGGGCGTGCGAGCCATCGGCACCGCCGGAGGGGCGAAAAAATGCACGCTTGCAAAAGAGGCCGGGTATGACGCGGTGATCGACTACAACAGCGGCGATTGGGTCGAGGAAGTGAAAAAACTGACGGACGGGGAAGGCGTGGCCGCCGTCTATGACGGGGTCGGCACCGATACCATTCTGGGGTCGATCGCCGTGCTGCGCCGCTTCGGCACACTGGTCAGTTTCGGCCAGGCCTCTGGCGCACCGGACCAGTTTCGTATCTCGCATCTGGCGAGCAATTCGCTACGGCTGACCCGGCCCACGCTGTTCCATCACACCGCGTCGCGCGATTGGCTGACCGGCGCGGCGGCGGATCTGTTCGCGGTCATCGCCGAAGGCAGGGTGCGGATCGAGACAGGAACCCCGAGCCCGCTCGACAAGGTGGCCGAGGTCCATGCCGCGCTTGAGGCGCGCAAGACCACCGGTTCGACGATTTTGATGCCCTGAGTTCTGATCACGCCTCGCGCGATGCTTCGGGACGGCCCACCGCTGGTTTCCAGTAGGGTGAACAAAGGGAAAGCCGCTGGTAACGAGCTATAAAAGTTGACTTTACGTAAAGCTCGGGCAACCCTCATTCAAGGCTGCTGGTTGCCCGGAACGGCCGAACAAAAAAGATTTTCTAGGGAGGAACTACCATGATCAAGCGCAGCTTTGCGGGTTTTCTATGCACGTCGTTGCTGTCCACTCCGCTGCTTGCCCAGGACAACATGGACAAGCTGACGAACATGCAGAAGACGGATGCTACGTTCACATACATCGATCAGGAGGGTGAGCGCACCGAAGCGCTCAAGGAGATCCTTGAGCATATCAATGTGCCCGAGGGTTTCGAAGTCAGCCTATATGCAGCCGTGCCGGATGCGCGTTCGATGGCCATGGCGCCGCAGGGTACGGTGCTGTTTGCCGGAACGCGCAAGGACAAGGTCTGGTCCATCGTGGACCGCGATCGCAATCGCGTCGCGGACGAGGTGAAGGATTTCGCCCCTTCGGTCACCTTCGACATCCCGAACGGGCCGTGTTTCTCGCCGGATGGATTTCTCTATATCGCCGAGCGTAACCGCATCCTGGTTTTCCCGGCAGCGGAGTTCTTCTTTGAAAGCCCCGATATCGCGGTGGGCGAGGTCGTTCCGCAGGGTGAGCTGATCCCGGTGGAGGAAGAAAGCTTCAACCACTCCGCCCGCGTCTGCGATGTGGGGCCGGATGGGAAGCTCTACGTGTCCCTCGGGCAGCCGCACAACGTCCAGCCCGTCGATAAGATCGAGATGTACGACAAGATCGGCATCGGGGGTATCGTTCGTATGAACACCGACGGCTCGGGCCGCGAGGTCTATACCCGCGGCGTGCGCAACTCCGTCGGGCAGGATTTCAACCCGGCCACGGGTGAGTTGTGGTGGACCGACAACCAGGTCGACGGGATGGGCGACAATATCCCGGCGGGTGAGCTGAACCGGCAGACCGAGGCCGGACAGCATTTCGGCTTCCCTTGGACCAACTCGGGAACCGAGATCGTATCGGAGGCCGATTTCCCGCGCCCCGAAGGTGTGGAATTCACCGAACCGCAGCTTCAGTTGACCCCCCATGCCGCCGACTTGGGCATGCGCTTCTACCATGACGACAGCTTTCCCGAGAAGTACCACGGCGGTATCTTCTGGGCCCAGCACGGATCGTGGAACCGGACAGAGCCGGTCGGCGCGCGTGTGATGTTTACTGCACTCGACCCCGAAACCGGCGATGCCACGAACGCACAGGTCTTTGCGGATGGCTGGTTGAACGAAGAGACTGGCGAATACCGGGGCCGTCCGATGGACATCGAGTTCCTGCCGGATGGGTCGATGTTGATCTCTGACGACTTTGCCGGCGCGATCTGGCGGATCGCTTATGTAGGGAAGTCCGACGGATGAGGCGAAGCGTCCTTCTGGCTCTCGGCGGGGTTATCCTCGCCGGGGGCGCCTTTGCGGCTGATCCCGAAGCCGGAAAGAAGGTGGCCAACATGTGCCGCACCTGCCATGGGCTCAATGGCTATGCCACGCTCCCGATCGCCCCGCATATCGGGGGCGAGTCGCAGGAATACCTTGAATCGCAGCTCTTGGCATTCAAGACCGGGCAGCGCGAGCACGAGATGATGAGCGTCGTCGCCGCGAGCTTGTCCCCTGAGCAGATCGCCGACGTGGCTGCGTGGTACGCGGCCCACGAGGCGAAGGCCACGCTCCCCGATGGTGTGAACGCGGAGGATGCGCCGCAACTATGTGCCGCCTGCCACGGCGCGGACGGCATATCGCTGCTTCCCGATGCGCCGAACCTTGCGGGAGAGACGAATATCTACATCGACACGCAACTCAAGGCGTTCAAACGCGGCAAACGCGAGAGCGAGATCATGTCAGGCATCGTCGCCGACATAACGGAAGCCGAGATGCGCGAAATCGCGGATTGGTACGCCGCCGTTACCTTGGAAATCGTTCCCGCATCTGAATAGGGCGGTGGCATCCGCCTCGACAGCAGGATCAATCTATTTTCCCGGGCTCGCGATGAAACGCGGGCCCCGATTACGAATACAGGTCGCGCTTTCAAAGCCCTGGCGCGGGTCGAAGAGAGTATTTCGCCTCGACGGTCGGGCTGCGCATCTCCCCATAAGAATCTCAGCGACCGCCGGGCAGCAAATTCTTGACAACCTTCACGTCGCGCGCTCCTGATCATCCCTCAAATAATTGCCTTAGGAATGCCATGAATATGGTCCAGAAGGAACTCTGGTGACGAAAGTGATCAGGAGTAACGAATGCAGATTGCCATCCCCCTGCGGGCCGTTTTGTTTGCCTTGCTCGTGCCGACTTTGGGCCATGCGCAGGACATTCTGACCGTCACGACGGCTGAAGCGTCAGAGAGCTTCACGCTCGAAGAGCTGCTGGCGATGCCCCAGAAAACTATCGTGACGAAAAACGACTACGTTGACGAAGCGACCGCCTTTCAGGGGCCGAGCTTGCGCTCGATCCTCGAAGAGGCGGATATTGCGCGCGACGCGACCCTCAAGATGCAGGCGTTGAACGATTATTCCTTAATCGTGCCGGCAGGGGATGCTTTCGAGTACGAGGTGATCCTGGCGGTTCTCCGTGAGGGGGAACCAATGTCGGTTCGGGAAAAGGGGCCAATCTGGGTCATCTATCCCATGGACAGCTACCCGGAACTGCAAGACGACGTCTACAATGACAGGTTGGTATGGCAGCTCAAGAGCATCTCCGTCGAGTAATTCCCCATGGAAGACTGACCAGAGGTTTACTGCTCGCTTTATTCATGGGTGCAGCCCTTTTCGGAGTTATTGCGACTTCCAAGCTGGAAAACAGGGTCCAGCAGATCCAGACCGCCGAACAGAGCAATCCTCTCTGGATCGCGTCGCAACTGCACTTTGAGTTCCTGCGCCTTGAGAAAGACATCGCGGAGTTTTCCCTTGGCTATACGTCAGCTGATGACTTGATGTTGCGCTTCGATATCGCCTGGAGTCAGATCAACGTCCTGCAGGAAGGCCATATGCCGCGCGTTCTCGAGAGTTTCGGGATCAGCGACGCGGTTGTGACCGAGTTGGAGACCACTTTCCAAAGGTTGGAACCTGCCATTCAGAGCCTTCGCACGAACGATCTGACAATCGAGGCGCGCCGGGACAGGGCAGAGGAGATCCTGCGCGCCCTTGAAGGTTTCGACCTGTCGCTGAGAGAGTTTCTTTTGGCGATGTCCCACGAAAAATCGAGGGAGATGTCGAATTTCAGAACCGACCTCCTCTCCCTTTCTCGTATGATCAGCTATATCAGTGCGACGATTTTGAGCCTGCTCGCCATCTTTATCTTCTTTCTTCTGCTTGAAATCAGGGCCGCCCGCGACGCGGAAGACGAAATGCGCGTACTTGCGGAAGAAGCATCATCGGCGGCCCGGATGAAGATGAATTTCATGAGTGTCGTCAGTCATGAGTTGCGTACGCCCCTCACCTCCATCCTCGGTGGTTTGGCATTGCTGAAGCATCGGCTTGGCACGATCGAGGACAAAACCGCGCTCAAACTGCTCGATACGGCGACCCGGAATGGCGACAGGCTGCTGGTTCTCGTCAACGATATTCTGGATGCCCAAGCCCTGAGCGAGGGCAAGGTATCGGTGACG
>NZ_LWGH01000223.1:0-8904 GCF_001635395.1 Sulfitobacter sp. HI0129
CGCATCCAGCAGTTCACCAGCGCCGAACACTTGTGTGGCTTCGTCTTCCGCTTCGCCGGTGGTCGCGATCAGGATGTCGCGCTCGGTCGCGCGGTCGGGATAGGGCACATCGATCTGGACCAGAAACCGGTCCAGCTGCGCTTCGGGCAGCGGATAGGTCCCTTCCTGTTCGATCGGGTTCTGCGTGGCCAGCACGTGAAAGGGCGTACCAAGCGGCCTGTCCTGCCCGGCGACGGTCACGGTCTTTTCCTGCATGGCCTGCAAAAGTGCCGATTGGGTCCGTGGACTGGCCCGGTTGATTTCATCGGCCATGAGCAGCTGGCAGAAGATCGGACCCTCGATAAAGCGAAAGCTGCGCGCGCCGTCAGCGGCGGTATCGAGCACCTCTGATCCGAGGATATCCGCCGGCATCAGGTCCGGGGTGAACTGCACGCGCTTTCCGTCCAGCCCCATCACCGTGCCCAGCGTTTCCACGAGGCGCGTCTTGCCCAGTCCCGGCAGGCCGATCAGAAGCCCGTGACCCGCGCACAACAACGCGGTGAGCGTCAGTTCGACCACACGCTCCTGCCCGATGAAGCGCCGCGTGATGGAGGATTTGGCCGATGCGAGCTTGTCACCAAGGTCCTCGATCTGCGCCACCATGTCGTCCGACTGGCTCATGACTTTCGCTCTCTTCCGGTTATATGGTTGCGTTGAATGTAAGTGTATCTTGATCTCGGGAAATGGCAAAAGCGATGAGTGGACAAAAAACCGTGACACCTTCGGCCGAAAGCCTTGCCGCATCGGCCAAGGCGGCGAAAACAAAGGGCGGCCCCCCGCTGGAACAGTGGAACCCGCCCTTCTGCGGTGATCTGGACATGCAGATCCGGCGCGACGGCACATGGTTCTATCAGGGCACCCCCATCGGCCGGATCGAACTGGTGAAGCTCTTTGCCACCATCCTGTGGAGGGAGGGTGACGACTACTTCCTCAAGACGCCGGTCGAAAAGGTCGGCATCACGGTAGAAGACGCCCCATTCGTCGCGGTTGATTTCGAAGCCTCTGGGCAGGGGGAGGCGGGGGAGCTGACCTTTACAACGAACCTCGGCGATACCGCAACCGCTGGGCCCGACCATCCGATCCGCGTGGAGCGGGACGCCGAAACGGGGGAGCCGTCGCCCTATGTGCTGATCCGCCGAAACCTCGAAGCGCTCATCGACCGCAAGAGCTTTTACCGGCTGGTCGATCTGGGCGCGCATCACGACGGGTGGTTCGGCCTGTGGTCGGGCGGAGAGTTCTTTCGCATCATTCCGTCGGATGAGCTGCCGAACGAGGAATAACCGGAACAGACCGTATCCCGGCGAAAGGCGTTTGCATGAAATACGCGGCCAACCTGTCGTTGCTCTGGCCAGAGCTTCCCTACCTCGACCGATTCGACGCGGCTGCAGAAGCAGGCTTTTCCGCGGTGGAGATCCTGTTTCCCTATGACCTCGCGGTAAAGGAAACCCGCCGCGCGCTGCTTCGGAATGGGCTGGAACTGATCCTGATCAATGCCCCGCCGCCGAACTACACCGGCGGCGCGCGGGGATTTGCCGCCGTACCCGGGGGCGAGGCGCGGTTCCGCAGCGATATGAAGCGCGTCTTTCGCTATGCGGAGGCGCTGGGTGTTTCGATGATCCATGTGATGGCCGGAGAGGCGGAGGGAGAGACCGCCCGACAGACCTTTGTGGAAAATCTGCGCTGGGCAGCCGCTGCGGCCCCATCGGGCCTTATGCTGAACATCGAGCCTCTCAACCGTACCGCCATGCCGGACTACTTCCTCGCCTCCTACGATCTGGCGAGAGAGGTGCTGGAGGCGGTTGATCGCCCGAATGTCAGGCTGCAGTACGACAGTTATCATGCGCAGGTCATCCACGGGGACGCGGTAGAGGTCTTGACGGATTTCGCGGACTTAATGTCACATGTGCAGATCGGCGATGCGCCCGACCGCAGCGCCCCGGGGACCGGCAGCGTCGACTTCCCTGCGCTTTTCGAACGGCTGGCCCAACTGCATTATGACGGCTGGATCGCAGGGGAATATCATCCCGGGGGGTCTACGGAAAAGACGCTGGGCTGGCGGCAGATTCCCGCGCTTCATCAATCGGAATAATGTAGCTGTCGTAGTAGTTTGCGCTGATTCCAGTGGCCGCGGATCTGTTTCGTCAGAATGGTCGTCGGGATGAAGTGAACATCGTCGTTTTCATCGACGCAACGTTCGAACTTGCGTCGCGCGACGACCAGCTTCGAGGCATGGCCCGAAGCGGCGCCCACCGTGATCTCGATCTCCTTGACCGGCTCTCCATCGGGGATCTCGGTCTTCTGGCGGGCGCGGTAGATCAGGTCCCGGAAGCTGCCGATGTCCATGTATTCCCCACTTTTCAGCGGGCCCTGATTGGTCCGTTTGATGGGGTCCTCCATCGTGTCGAGGTTCAGTTCCTCCCGGTCGATGACCGAAGCCTCATATGTCTTTTCCCCGATGGTCAGCCGCGCGAGGATCGCGATGACATAGATCGGTTCCGTCGCCATGTTGGAGATGATGCAGCGCGCCCGTTCGTCTTCTGCCGCGCCGTGGCTGATCATGATGACGGCCTGACGCTGCCGCACGAAACCCATGTAGAGGATTTGCAGATAGGCAAGCCACACGAGTGCTGAAATCATACCCAGGCCGAGGCGCAGAAGCTCGGCGTTATCCTTGATCCATTCCATGCCGCTAAACGCCGCTTTTGCGCCGACGGGTCCATGCGATGGCCAGAAAAATCCGGATTCGCCCGATTCAGTGCGCCGCGGCCCAGTTTGCTCCGGTGCCCGCGTCCACCGTCAGTTTCACGTCGAGCTTCACCACAGGGTCATTCGCGTTTTCCATTACGTCCTTCGCGGCGGCGATCAGATCGTCCTCTGCCCCGCTGTCGACTTCGAAGAGAAGTTCGTCATGAACCTGTAGCAACATGCGGGCAGGCAAATGATCGATGGCCGCCGGCATACGGATCATGGCACGCCGGATCACATCGGCCGCCGTGCCCTGAATGGGCGCGTTGATGGCGGCGCGCTGGGCAAAGCCGGCGCGCGGGCCCTTGGCCCCGATCTCCGGGGTGTTGATCTTGCGACCGAACAAGGTCTCCACATAACCATGCGCCTTGGCGAAGTCCTTCGTATCGTTCATGTAATCGCGGATGCCGGGGAAACGTTCGAAATAGCGGTCGATGAAGCCCTGCGCCTCGCCCCGAGGAATGCGCAGGTTGCGCGCAAGTCCGAAACCCGAGATGCCGTAGATGACACCGAAGTTGATGGCCTTTGCGCGGCGGCGAATGTCCGGCGTCATCTCTTCCATGGGAACGTCAAACATCTCGCTCGCTGTCATGGCATGGATGTCGTCGCCCCGCGTAAACGCTTCCTTCAAGGCGGGAATGTCGGCGATATGCGCGAGGATGCGCAGTTCGATCTGCGAATAATCCAGCGCGACGAGCGTCTTGCCCTCTTCCGCGACAAAGGCTTCGCGGATGCGGCGGCCTTCCTCCGACCGGATCGGGATGTTCTGCAGGTTCGGATCGGTGGAGGCGAGCCGCCCGGTGCTGGCCCCGGCAATCGAATAGCACGTATGGACCCGACCGGTTTCGGGGTGGATGTGATCCTGCAAGGCGTCGGTATAGGTGGACTTGAGCTTTGAAAGCTGTCGCCAGTCGAGGATGCGCGCGGGCAGTTCATGCTCCGTCGCCAGATCTTCGAGGACATCGGCGCCGGTGGCATAGGCGCCCGTCTTGCCCTTCTTGCCGCCTGCCAGCGCCATTTCATCGAAGAGGATTTCGCCCAACTGCTTGGGCGAACCCACGTTGAACTTGCGGCCCGCCAGTTCGTAAATTTCGTCTTCCAGCCCGGCCATCTTCTGCGCAAAGGCGTTCGACATGCGCGACAGCGTATCGCGGTCCACCTTGATGCCCGACCGTTCCATCCCGGCCAGCACCGGGACGAGTGGCCGTTCGAGCGTTTCATAAACCTTCGTGACGCCCGCGCGATGCAGTTGCGGTTTGAATAGCTGCCACAGCCGCAATGTGATATCCGCGTCCTCGGCGGCATAGCACACCGCGTCGTCCACCTGCACCTTGTCAAAGGTGATGGCGGATTTGCCGGTGCCCAGCAAAGGCTTGATCGGGATCGGAGTGTGGCCGAGGTACCGTTCGCTGAGCGTATCCATGCCGTGGCCATGCAGACCGGCGTGCATCGCGTATGACAGCAGCATCGTATCGTCGAGCGGCGCCACCTCGATATTGAGGCGGGCGAAGATCTTGGCGTCGTATTTCATGTTCTGCCCGATCTTCAGGATCGACGGATCCTGTAGCATGGGCGTCAGCATCTTCAGTGCATCCTCCAGCCCCATCTGGCCCTCCGCCAGATCGTCGGAGCCGAAGAGATCGTCGGCACGGTTCGCCTTGTGGGTCAGCGGGATATAGCAGGCCTGCCCCGGCTCCACGCAGAGCGAAACCCCCACCAGTTCCGCCGTCATATCGTTGAGCCCGGTGGTTTCCGTATCCACGGCGACGTAGCCGCGCTCATATATCCGGTCCAGCCAGACCTGAAGCGCGCCGGCATCGCGAACACATTCGTAGCTTTGCGGATCGAAGGGCACATCGGCCATCTTCGGCATCTCGGGCGTCGCGGGGGCGGTTTCGGGGATCACGGGTGCCTCGCGGCCCAGACCTTCGGCGACGCGGCGCGACAGCGTGCGGAACTCCATCTCCGCGAGGAAACCCAGCAGTGTTTCGGGGTCAGGGTCGCGCACCTCCAGATCGTCGAGCGTGAAATCGAGCGGCGTGTTTTCGTCCAACAGTACCAGCTTGCGGGACAGGCGGATTTGCTCCGCATGGTCGATGAGCGTCTGGCGCCGCTTGGGTTGCTTGATCTCTTCGGCGCGGGTGAGCAGCGATTCCAGATCGCCATATTCGTTGATGAGAAGTGCGGCGGTCTTGATCCCGATCCCGGGCGCGCCCGGAACGTTATCCACCGAATCCCCGGCGAGCGCCTGCACGTCCACGACCCGTTCGGGGTAGACGCCGAATTTCTCGAACACGCCGTCACGGTCGATGCGGGTGTTCTTCATGGCGTCCAGCATCTCCACCCCGTCGCCCACAAGCTGCATGAGGTCCTTGTCAGACGAGATGATGGTGCAACGCCCGCCCGCCGCACGGGCCTGAACGGCAAGCGTGGCGATGATGTCGTCGGCCTCGAACCCTTCCTTTTCCTTGCAGGCGATGTTGAAGGCTTCGGTCGCCTTCCGGGTCAGGGGGATCTGGGGGCGCAGGTCCTCGGGCATTTCGTCCCGGTTCGCCTTGTACTGGTCATACATCTCGTTGCGAAAGGTATGGCTGCCCTTGTCGAAGATGACGGCGGCATGGGTGGGCGCGTCGGGGCCCGCGTTGTCCTGAATCATCTTCCAGACCATGTTGCAGAATCCCGCCACGGCCCCGATCGGGATGCCGTCGGATTTGCGGGTCAGCGGCGGCAAGGCGTGAAAGGCGCGGAAGATGAATGCCGAGCCGTCGATAAGATGCAGGTGATGGCCTTTGCCGAATGTGCCGGACATGGGGTGCCTCCGTAGGGTCGGCGCCCTTTTGCCACGAAGCGGCGCGGTCTGCCAGCATCAAGGGGGCGGCGCAGGGTCCTGCAAGGCGGCGTTGGCAGGGATCAACGGGTCTTCGGTGGGGGAGCGGTAGGCGGAACGCTTAAGCCGGTTCGCTTAGTCCTTGTCCGCGAAATCGGCGTGAATGTATTTCGCGTCGCAATAGCCGCATTCGACCCAGCCCTTGTCCTGCGGTATCTGCAGCCAGACCCGTGGATGGCCCAACGCGCCTTCCCCGCCGTCGCAGGCGACGCGGTAGGTGTTCACGATGCGGGTCTCGGGCGGCTGGATGGTCATGTCTGTCAGTCCTGAAGAGCGGCGTCTGCCCCGGTTATGACCAATGCCGCCACGCGGGGCAAGGCCCGCTCTGCCCGCGGGCGGCGGCGGGCTTTGGCGAATCGCCGCGCGGGTCACCCGGTGCAAAGGAAAGAGGTTCACCCCGCCCGCCGCAGAAGGTAAGACCGGCGCAGCAGAGCCAGAAAGCGAGCAGACGGCCCACCATGACCACACCCAAGCCAGTCGTTCTATGTATTCTCGATGGTTGGGGGCTGCGTGAGGAGCGTGAAGGCAACGCCCCGGCCCTTGCCCATACACCCAATTTCGACGGCATCATGGCCCGCTGCCCCAACGCGACGCTGATCACCCACGGCCCGGACGCGGGCCTTCCGAAAGGCCAGATGGGCAACTCCGAAGTGGGTCATACCAATATCGGTGCGGGCCGCGTCGTGGCCATGGATCTAGGGCAGATCGACCTCGCGATCGAAGAAGGCTCCTTCGCGGTCAATCCCCGGCTCACCGACTTTGCGCAGCGGCTGGTCGAAAGTGGCGGCACGGCGCATTTACTGGGTGTGGTATCCGACGGCGGCGTGCACGGGCACCTCAATCACATGGTCGCGGCTGCGCAGGCGCTCAACGCGGCGGATGTACCAGTTGTTCTGCATCTGATGACGGATGGGCGGGATGTGTCCCCCACTTCCGCGCTCACGTATCTTGAGGAGTTGCAGCAGGGATTGCCCGAGGGGGTACGCATCGCGACCGTAACAGGCCGCTATTTCGCGATGGACCGTGATACCCGCTGGGACCGCATCGCGAAGGCCACCGCCGCCATTATCTCGGGCGAGGGCGCGCGCGCGGATACGGCGCACGAGGCCGTGGAACGGGCCTATGCCCGGGACGAAACCGACGAATTCGTAACGCCGACCATCATCGGCGACTACGCCGGTGCCTCCGACGGTGACGGGCTATTCTGTCTCAACTTTCGCGCGGATCGCGCACGGCAGATCATGTCCGCGCTGGGTGACCCTGCATTCGACGCCTTCGATACCGGCCCTCGGCCCGACTGGGCGGCGCTGATGGGAATGGCGGATTATTCCGAACACCACGGCAGCTTCATGTCGACGGTCTATCCCAAGCCGGAAATCGTGAACACGCTGGGCGCCTGGGTCGCGTGCCATGGGCTGCGCCAGTTCCGGTTGGCGGAAACCGAGAAATATCCCCATGTAACCTTCTTCCTGAACGGGGGCGAGGAAGCGGCGGCGACCGGAGAAGACCGCCACATGCCGAAATCCCCGGATGTGGCGACCTATGACCTGAAGCCAGAAATGTCGGCCGACGAAGTCACCGACAGGCTGGTTGCGGCGATCCGCGACGGCTACGACCTGATCGTGGTCAACTATGCAAACCCCGATATGGTGGGGCATACCGGCGATCTCGACGCGGCGATCCGGGCCTGTGAGGCGGTAGATTCAGGGCTGGGCCGGGCCCTGTCCGCCCTGCGGGAGGTCGGCGGCGCCATGATCGTCACGGCGGATCACGGCAACTGCGAAACGATGATCGACCCCGAAACCGGCGGTCCCCATACCGCCCATACGCTGAACCCGGTGCCGGTCGTGATCGTCGGTGCGCCCGAAGGGGCGACACTGCGCTCCGGCAGGCTCGCCGATCTGGCACCGACCGTTCTGCAACTGCTCGGCATAGACCAGCCGGAGGAGATGACGGGGCGATCCCTGCTGAGATGATGCGCGCGCTGATCATAGGCTTGATGCTTTGGCCAGCGCTGCTCTGGGCGGAACAGGATGCTGCCAGACAGGCGCGCGCAGCCGCCGATCAGTTGGAGGCGGCGTCGGCGCTGCTCGATGCTGCGGAAGGCGCCGGGGACAGGGTGGCGGCGCTCACAGAAACGATACAGGCCTACGAGAAAGGGCTCGCCGCGATGCGCGCGAGCCTGCGGCAGGCCGCGATCAACGAAAGCCAGTTGCAGGCACGCCTGCAGGCCCGTGACGGCGAGGTCGCGCAACTGCTGAGCGTTTTGCAAAGCATTGGCGGGGACCCGTCGCCGGTGGTGCTGCTGCACCCAGACGGGCCGATGGGCACCGCGCGGGCGGGGATGCTGCTGGCCGAACTTTCCCCCGCGCTGAACGCGCGGGCCGAGGCGCTTCGCCGAGACCTCGATAACGTAAAGATGCTGCGGCGCCTGCAGACCGATGCGGCGGGCAGATTGCAGGAAGGACTGGCCGAGGTACAGGGCGCGCGCACGACGCTCAATCAGGCGATGGCGAACCGGACCGAACTGCCCAAGCGCTTTACCGAGGATCCGGTGCGCACCGCGATCCTCATCGCGTCGAGCGAAACGCTCGAAGGCTTCGCCAGCGGGCTTTCCGAAATCGCGACAGAGGAAATCGAACCGGCACCGGTCAACCTCGACGGAAAGGTGGGCGACCTCGCATTGCCCGTTCAGGGGCTGGTGCTGCGGGGGGCCAACGAGCCCGATGCCGCCGGCGTGTCACGCCCCGGTATCATCCTCGCCACGCGCCCGCGCGCTATCGTGACGACACCGGCGGCGGCAACGATACGCTATGTCGGCCCGCTGCTGGACCTCGGCAATGTCGTCATCCTTGAACCGCAGGTCGATACGTTGTTTGTATTGGCCGGACTGGACGTGGTTTACGGCGAAGCCGGCCAGGTCATAGCGGGGGGGACGCCGATAGGTTTGATGGGTGCGCCGCAAGGGGGCGCCCCGGGTGCATTGTCAACACTCAGTGATGGCACTGGCACCGATCGTTCCGAAACGCTCTATATAGAGGTCAGGCAAAACAACATTCCACAGGATCCACAGGATTGGTTCCGTACCGACAAGGATGAATAGGCAGATGAAGAAATTCGTGGAACAACTGCACAGACCGCGTGTTGGCCTTTGAGGAGGCTGACACGATGGCGGATAAAAAGAAAGATTTGAGCGACATCCTGGATACCCTTCAGGACCTGTCAGAAGACAA
>NZ_LWGH01000224.1:0-9652 GCF_001635395.1 Sulfitobacter sp. HI0129
GTCGAGACCTTCGACCTCTTCGGTGGGATTGGTCTGCTCCAGCACGCCGCGCATCCCGGCCAGATCGGTCGCGCGGGACGGCGCAAGCGACAGGCCCGCCTCCATCGCCCGGTCCTCGATCTGTTGCAGGGCGGCGAGGACCGCTTCAAGCTGGGCGGTGTTCACGGCGAGCGTGCCGCCGGTATCCTCGCGGCTGAGCCGGAGCGAGACGGTCACGTTCCCCCGGTTGGCCACGGAGGCCACCTGCTTGCGCAGCCCGGCCTCCAGCCCTTCGACCCAATCGGGCGCGCGCACCCGAATATCGAGCCCCTTGCCATTGACCGCGCGTATCTCGGTGCTCCAGCCAAAGGCGCCATGGGTTCCGCTGGCAGAGGCAAAGCCGGTCATGGATCTGATCATGGGCGGGTACCTTCCGTGCTGGGGCGGAGCCAGCTTTACGGCCAAACCGCCGTTGGCGGCAACCCCCGGGTCAGGCCGATCTGACGATTTCGTTAACCACGCAGATCGGCTTTTGACAACCATAGGGCGATTGTGACTAGTATGGAGAAAGGGTTTTTGCTCTGTGGAAAAGCGCGGCTTCCCCGGCTTCTCGGGGTGGTTGGAAGGCTCATCCGCCAAAACGGAACGACATGACTGGACATCGTATCGCACCGGGCTTCGCGGCCCTTTCCCTCATCGAAAGCTATTGGGAGGCTCTGCGCGGCGCAGATCTGTTGCCTGACCGCGCGGATGTGGACCCGCGCGGCATCGATGCGGCGCTGGATTTTGCCTTTATCGCAGAGCGGACGCCCGACGGTGCGCAGTTCCGGGTGGCGGGGGCGCATCTCGTCGCTCTCATGGGGCGCGATGCGCGGCGTGCGCCTGTGCCGCTGCTCTTTCGTCAGGAAGACCGCCTGCGTTTCGCCCGCATTGTCGAAGAGGTATGCACCATGCCCGCCACTTGCATCTTAAGGTTGCGTGCCCAGGGCGACGGCACGGGGCGCATATTGGATGCCCGCATGAACCTTTTGCCCCTGCGCGATGACAACGGTAAAGTCGAACGCCTGCTTGGTTGCTTCGTTGCTTTGGGTCAGGTCGGTGCTGCCCCACGCCAGTTCTCCATTCTCGACCAGATGATACAAAAGATCGAACCGGGCGCTGAGGCGGCAGAGATGGCGCGGGCTATTACACGGGGGGAAGACCCCACCGCCGCGGGCAGTATCGGCGGCACGGGGTTCGCGGCCCCCGCGACCCCCTTTGACAGAAAGGGCGCGCCCGTGGCGCGCCCCCATCTTCGATTGGTAAAGTCGGACGACTAGAACGCCTCTCCCCTAGCCCGCGGCCTGTGTGGCCTGCGCGGAACGGCGGGCGGAAAGCTCCTCCGCCACGAGGAAGGCCAGTTCGAGCGACTGGCTGGCGTTCAGCCGCGGGTCGCAGGCGGTGTGGTAACGGTCCGACAGGTCCTCGTCACTGACGGACCGGACACCGCCGGTGCATTCCGTCACGTCCTGCCCCGTCATCTCGAAATGCACGCCACCCGGCACGGTGCCTTCTGCGGCATGAACGGCGAAGAATTCGCGCACTTCCCGCAGGACCGAGTCGAAGGGCCGCGTCTTGTAGCCGTTGCTGGCCTTGATCGTGTTCCCGTGCATGGCATCGCAGGTCCAGACGACCGACGCGCCCTCCTGCTCCACTGTGCGGATGAGCCGCGGCAGATGTTCCCCCACCGCACCGGCGCCGAAACGCGCGATGAGCGTGAGCCGCCCGGCCTCATTGTCGGGGTTCAGCGTGGCCATCAGCCGCTTGAGGTCATCCTCGGTCATGCTGGGGCCGCACTTGAGCCCGATGGGGTTCTGCACGCCACGGGCGAATTCGACATGCGCGCCGTCGGGCTGGCGTGTCCGGTCGCCGATCCAGATCATGTGACCCGATCCCGCCAGCCATTTGCCGGTCTGGCTTTCCTGACGGCACAGGGCCTCTTCGTATTCCAGCAGCAGCGACTCGTGGCTGGTGTAGAATTCCACCGACTGAAGCGTATGCGCGGTTTCCGAAGTGACGCCCGCGGCTGCCATGAAGTCCAGCGTGTCGGAAATGCGGTTGGCGATCTCGCGGTACTTCTCGGCCTTCTCGTTGTCGGTGAAGCCGAGGGTCCAGCGATGCACCTCATGCACATCGGCGTAGCCGCCCGTCGAAAATGCGCGGATCAGGTTCAGCGTCGCCGCCGCCTGCGTGTAGGCGCGCAGCATCTTCTGCGGATCGGGGATCCGGGCTTCGGCGGTGAAGTCCAACTCGTTGATGATGTCACCGCGGTAGCTGGGCAGTTCCACGCCATTGACCACCTCCGTCGGGGCGGAGCGCGGCTTGGCGAACTGACCGGCCATGCGGCCCAGCTTGATCACCGGCACCTTGGCGCCGTGGGTCAGCACGATGGCCATCTGCAGCATCACCTTGAAGGTGTCGCGGATCATGTCGGAGCTGAACTGTTCGAAGCTTTCGGCGCAATCGCCGCCCTGCAGCAAAAACGCCTCGCCCCGCCCGGCGGCGCCGAGGTGTTTCTTCAGGCGGCGCGCTTCCCCGGCAAACACGAGGACGGGATAGCGGGCCAGTTGCGCCTCAACGGCGTTCAGCGCTGCCTGATCGGGATAATCGGGCATCTGGATACGCGGTTTGTCGCGCCAGCTGGATTTGGTCCATTCTCGCATGTTCGGCCCTCCGGTTGCGGCGCGCAAAGTGGGACCGCGCCTGTCCCCTGCCTCCTATACAAAAGCGTGCGATGAGACGCCAGAACCCAAATTCCGCCTCTTGACCTGTCCCCCCGGGCGTGAGCAAGCTTCGCGGCAAGTCGTGCGGCCTCCGTGAAACATGCGGTCAGGGCGCGCCGGGACCATACCAGAAGAAAGACGCGCGATGTCAGAACCGCGACAGGCCCCCCGGATATCGAAGGATTTCGACCGTCCCAGAAGGTTCGTCTTCGTCCTGCTGGAAAACTTCACGCTTCTCAGCTTTGCCTCTGCCGTGGAATGCCTGCGCATCGCCAACCGGATGATGGGCTGGCAGGCCTATGACTGGCGCATCATCGGCGAAGGCGGCGAAGAGGTGACAAGCTCTGCCGGGGCGCGCTTCACGCTCGACGGCGATCTTGATGAGCTGTCGCGCGACGATACCATCATGCTCTGCGGGGGCATCGACGTGCAGGCCGCGACCACGAAGCGTCTGCTGGGCTGGGTGCGCCGCGAATCCCGCAAGGGCATGGCCGTGGGCGGGCTGTGCACGGCGGCCTACACACTGGCGCGGGCCGGCCTGCTGGACGGCAAGAAGGCCACCATCCACTGGGAAAATCAGGACAGTTTCGCCGAAGAGTTTCAGGAAGTGGACCTCACGAAATCCGTCTTCGTGGTGGATGGCAATCGCCTGACCACGGCGGGCGGGACCTCTTCCATCGACCTCATGCTCAAGCTCATCGCGGATCAGCAGGGGGAGGAACTGGCGAACGCGGTGGCGGACCAGCTGATATATTCATCGATCCGCACCGATCAGGATACCCAGCGCCTTTCGGTGCCCACGCGCATCGGCGTGCGCCATCCGAAACTGAGCCAGGTCATCCAGATGATGGAAACGAATATCGAGGAACCCATCAGCCCCTCGGTGCTGGCGCGGGATGTTGGCATGTCCACCCGGCAGCTGGAACGCCTGTTCCGCCGCTATCTGAACCGCAGCCCCAAGCGGTACTACATGGAACTGCGCCTGCAAAAGGCGCGGAACCTGTTGATGCAGACTGATATGAGCGTGATCAACGTGGCGCTCGCCTGCGGCTTCGCCTCGCCCTCACATTTTTCCAAGTGCTACCGGTCGCATTATGACACGACCCCCTACCGCGAACGCGGCAGTCACGCGGCACGGCTGTCGATCTGACGGGCGAAAGGGCCGCTTGAGGGCAATTCGCATCCCTCTTACGACGCGGAAAGATCATCCGCGAAAGCCTGCGTTTAGACCGAATTCCGGATAATTTATTCAGCTACGGTGGAAGCCGTGAACAAAAGCTCCGCGAAATCGGTGCGATGCGCCGGGTTGACCCGCGGGACCCTTCCAAAAATTGGCTTTTCTTTTCGCGAAACGCATCCTAACGTCCCTACCGAACGTCAAGTTCCAACTAGGGAGAATACCATGAAAAAGATGCTTATGGCCACAACGGCTGCGGCACTTCTCGCGACGAACGCCTGGGCGGATGCCCATTCCAAGGAAGTCAAACTGGGTATCGAATTCGGCTTCACCGGCCCCATCGAATCCCTGACCGGGCCCATGGCGGCCGGTGCCGAAATGGCGATGAAAGAAGTCACCGACAGCGGCATGCTGATGGACGGCGCCATGGTCACCGCGCTGCGCGCGGATTCCGGTTGCATCGACAACGGCCTCGCCGTCTCTTCCGCGGAACGCCTGATTGCCGATGGCATCAACGGGCTGATCGGCGCGGATTGCTCCGGCGTGACGGGCGCCGTGCTGCAGAACGTCGCCATTCCGAACGGCATGGTCATGATCTCGCCCTCCGCAACCTCGCCCGGCCTGACCACCATGGAAGACAACGGCCTGTTCTTCCGCACCTCGCCGTCGGATGCGCGCGAAGGCGAAGTGATGGCGGAAATCCTTAAGGAGCGTGGCGTCGAATCCATCGCCCTGACCTATACCAACAACGATTACGGCAAGGGTCTCGCGGACGCGATTGAATCCAGCTTTAAGGCCGCGGGCGGCGAAGTCACGATCGTTGCGGCGCATGAGGACGGCAAGGCCGACTACTCCGCCGAAATGGGTGCGCTTGCCTCCGCCGGTGGCGACCTGCTGGTTGTTGCGGGCTATCTCGACCAGGGTGGTGCGGGCATCATCAAGGCGGCGCTCGACTCCGGCGCATGGGATACCTTCGGCCTGCCCGGCGGCATGATCGGTGAAAACCTGCCCAAGAACATCGGCCCCGACCTCGACGGCTCCTACGGCCAGATCGCGGGTTCCGAAGGCAAGGGCATCGATACATTCGCCAAGATGGCCGAAGAAGCAGGCTTTGACGGCACATCGCCCTATGCGCCCGAGTCCTACGATGCGGCGGCGCTCTTCCTGCTGGCCATGCAGGCCGCCGGTTCGACAGACCCGGCAGAGTACAAGGACAAGATCATGGAAGTGGCCAACGCCCCCGGCGAAAAGGTCTATCCCGGTGAGCTTGGCAAGGCCCTGGAAATGATCGCGAACGGGACGGACATCGACTATGTCGGCGCCTCCGCAGTGGAACTGATCGGACCCGGTGAATCCGCGGGCACCTATCGCATGATCGAAGTACGCGACGGCAAGAACGAGACTATCGGCTTCAAGTAAGCCCGACGGTCCTTTACGAAAACGATACAGCCCGGAGCCCGCTTCGGGCTGTATCGCACCAATGATAACGCATCTGCGCAAAGTGGAGCGGACAGGGATGGACAGATGATCGTCGTTGACGACGTACACAAGCAATTCGGGGGATTCCACGCCGTCGACGGCGCAAGCCTGTCGATCGAAAAGGGATCCATCACGGGGCTGATCGGCCCCAACGGTGCGGGCAAGACCACCCTCTTCAACGTGATCGCCGGGGTGCTGAAACCGACCTCCGGTCGTGTCACCATGGACGGCGAGGATATCACCGGCCTGCCGCCGCATGAGCTGTTCCACAAGGGGCTGCTGCGCACCTTCCAGATCGCGCATGAATTCTCCTCCATGACCTGCCGCGAGAACCTGATGATGGTGCCGGGTGGTCAATCGGGCGAGAAACTGTGGAACACGTGGTTTGGACGCAAGCGCATCGCCGACGAGGAGCGCGCGCTACGTGCCAAGGCCGACGAGGTGCTGGAATTCCTGACCGTCGAACATCTGGCCGACCAGAAGGCCGGGCAAATCTCCGGCGGGCAGAAAAAACTGCTGGAACTGGGCCGGACCATGATGGTCGATGCCAAGATCGTATTTCTCGACGAAGTGGGGGCCGGGGTGAACCGGACCCTGCTCAACACCATCGGCGACGCGATCCTGCGGCTCAACGCTGAGCGCGGCTATACTTTCGTCGTCATCGAGCATGACATGGATTTCATCGGGCGGCTTTGCGACCCGGTGATCTGCATGGCCGAGGGGCATGTGCTGGCCACCGGCACGCTGGACGAGATCAAGGCCAACGAACAGGTGATCGAGGCCTATCTGGGCACCGGGCTGAAGAACAAGTCGAAGGTGAACGCGTGACCGCGATGCGCGGGCGCGGCGCTGCCGATCCGTCCTGGGGGCGCGCCCCCAGACCCCCCGAGTATTTGAAAAAGGGTGAAGAAGGATGAGCGATCCCTATTCCGACCGGGGCAACAAGGATGTCTCGATTGCCAATCCGAAGGGCATGGGAAGCGCCCAGCCGATACAAAAGAGCGGCGCCGTGGAGCCCGCCGCCGGCGGCCCCTTCCTGATCGGAGAGAACATGACCGGGGGCTACGGCAAGGGCCCCGATATCCTGCATGATTGCACGATCTCCGTCGACGAGGGCGAGATCGCCGTCATCGTTGGGCCGAATGGTGCGGGCAAGTCCACGGGCATGAAGGCGGTCTTCGGCATGCTGGACCTGCGCGAGGGCCGCGTGAAGCTGGACAGTGAGGATATCACCGCCCTGTCCCCGCAGGACCGCGTGGCCAAGGGCATGGGTTTCGTGCCCCAGACATCCAACATCTTCACCTCGATGACGGTGGAGGAGAACCTCGAGATGGGGGCCTTCATCCGGCGCGATGACTTCCGCGATACCATGACGCAGGTCTATGACCTGTTCCCGATCCTGAAGGAGAAACGGTTTCAGGCCGCGGGGGAGCTTTCGGGCGGGCAGCGCCAGCAGGTGGCCGTGGGCCGCGCGCTGATGACGCGCCCCAAGGTCCTGATGCTGGATGAGCCCACCGCCGGGGTTTCGCCCATCGTGATGGACGAATTGTTCGACCGCATCATCGAAGTGGCGCGCACCGGCATTCCCATCCTCATGGTGGAACAGAATGCCCGGCAGGCGCTGGAAATCGCCGACAAGGGATATGTTCTGGTACAGGGCCGCAACGCCTATACCGGCAGCGGCAAGGAATTGCTGGCCGATCCGGAAGTCCGCAAATCATTTCTGGGAGGCTGAGGCATGGAGTTTCTCAACGCCATCGTGGCGCTATCGAACTATGTGCTCATTCCGGGCATCGCCTATGGCAGCCAGCTGGCACTGGGCGCGCTTGGCGTGACGCTGGTCTACGGCATTCTGCGCTTTTCCAACTTCGCCCACGGGGACACGATGGCGTTCGGGGCCATGGTGACGATCCTGTTCACATGGTGGTTCCAGTCGATGGGGCTAAGCCTCGGCCCGCTGCCCACCGCGCTCATCGCGCTGCCGCTCGGTATTCTGGGGACCATGGGGTTACTGCTTTTGACGGATCGTTTCGTCTATCGGTTCTACCGGGCGCAGAAGGCCAAGCCCGTGATCCTCGTGATCGTGTCGCTGGGTGTGATGTTCATTATGAACGGGATCGTGCGTTTCATCATCGGCGCGGATGACATCAATTTTCTCGACGGGGAACGCTTCATCATCTCGGCGCGCGATTTCAAGACCATGACCGGGCTGGACGAGGGGCTCGCCTTTCGCACCACGCAGTTGATCACCATCGTCACCGCCATGATCATCGTGGCGGCCCTGTTCTGGTTCCTCAACAAGACGCGGTCGGGCAAGTCGATGCGCGCCTATTCGGACAATGAGGACCTGGCCCTGCTGTCGGGCATCAACCCCGAGCGTGTGGTGATGATCACATGGTTGATCGTGGCGGTGCTGGCGACGGTGGCGGGCGTGCTTTACGGGCTCGACAAGTCGTTCAAGCCTTTCACCTATTTCCAGTTGCTTCTGCCGATATTCGCCAGCGCTATCGTGGGCGGGTTGGGCAATCCGGTGGGGGCCATCGCGGGCGGTTTCGTGATCGCCTTTTCAGAGGTCACGATCACCTATGCGTGGAAAAAGGTGCTGGGCTATCTGTTGCCCGAGAGCCTTGAGCCCAGCGGCCTCGTGCAGCTTCTCAGCACCGATTACAAGTTCGCGGTCAGCTTCGTGATCCTGCTGATCGTGTTGCTGGTCAAACCCACGGGATTGTTCAAGGGACAGGCGGTATGAGCGAAGGCATCCGGAATACGCTTCTCTTTCTGCTGGTGGCGGGGCTCATTACCTATGTGGGCTATGCGCAGAGCCTGAACTCGGCGCTGCTCATCATTGCGATGGGGCTTTTGTCGTCGATCATGGCGCTTGGGGTGAACCTGCAATGGGGGTTCGCCGGTCTTTTCAACGTGGGCATCATGGGTTTCGTGGCGCTTGGCGGGCTGGCCGCCGTGCTGGTGGGCATGCCGCCCACGCCCGGCGGATTCTCTGCCGGGGGCGTGGGCGTGCTGGTGGCCCTGCTCATGGGGGGCGCCACGATCGCGGCGGCTGTCTATGCCACCAAGAAGATGCGCAAGGGCTGGCTGCGGACCGTGGTCGTAATCGTTCTGCTGGTGGGCGGTTTCTTCGTGTTCCGCGCCCTCCTTGACCCGTCGGTGGCCCGGATCGAGGAGATCAACCCGGCTGAATACGGCTATCTCGGCGGTCTTGGCTGGCCGGTTCTGCTTGCCTGGCCGGTGGGCGGCCTCTTTGCCGCCGGTGCGGCTTGGCTGATCGGCAAGACGGCACTTGGCCTGCGGTCCGACTACCTGGCCATCGCGACGCTGGGCATCGCTGAGATCATCATCGCCGTGATGAAGAACGAGGATTGGCTGACGCGCGGGGTCAAGAACGTCATCGGTGTGCCCCGCCCCGTCCCCTATGAAATCGATCTGCAGAACGATCCCAGCTTCGTGGAGCGGGCGGCGCAACTGGGGATGGACCCGGTCGAAGGCTCGACCCTCTGGGTGAAGTTCCTTTACGTGCTGCTATTCGGGGCGGTCCTGCTGATCCTTCTGTGGATGAGCCAGCGCGCCCTGCACAGCCCCTGGGGCCGGATGCTGCGCGCCATCCGCGACAACGAAGTCGCCGCCGAAGCCATGGGCAAGGACGTGACGGCGCGGCATCTGCAGGTCTTCATCCTCGGCTCGGCGGTCTGTGGCATCGCGGGGGCGATGATGACGACGATGGACAGTCAGCTTACCCCGGGCACCTACCAGCCGCTGCGGTTCACCTTCCTGATTTGGGTGATGGTGATCGTCGGCGGTTCCGGCAACAACTTCGGCGCGGTGCTTGGTGGCTTCCTGATCTGGTTCCTCTGGGTGCAGGTGGAGCCCATCGGCCTTTGGCTCATGAATGTCATCACCTATGGCATGGCCGAAGGATCGCCGCTGAAGGCGCATCTGATCGACAGCGCGGCCCATATGCGGCTGCTGACCATGGGGTTGGTGCTGCTCATTGTGTTGCGGTTCAGCCCGCGCGGGTTGATCCCCGAGAAATGAGGCGTGAGCCCGGACCGTCACGGTCCGGGCCGCCCCGTGAAGTCAGCGCCCCTTGAACAGACCGCCGAGGATGCCGCGCACGATGCGCCGCCCGGTGGTCCCCTTCAGTTCCTTGATCACGACGGAGGCGATAGCCCCGCCTACGCTTTCCGCATCCCGGCGGCCTGCCCCCCGGCCCGCCGGGGAATGGCCCCCGCCGTAGCGC
>NZ_LWGH01000225.1:0-12188 GCF_001635395.1 Sulfitobacter sp. HI0129
CGGCATCCGCCGCCAGCCCCTTCAGCGCGATGAGCGAGGGCATCTTGCAGTCGAGCCGACCCATGGCGCTTTCGGGGCCGCTGCTTTCGACGGGGCAGCCCGCCACGATGGAGCCATGCAGCGCCGGGGCGACTTCGGGTTCCACCACGACGATGCGGGGCGCATCGCCCCAGCGCTGCCGCGCCAGCGCCGCGCAGGCACCGGCGAGGCCCCCGACCCCGGCCTGCAGGAAGATATGACTGGGCGGGGCGGGCATCTCTTCGATGACTTCCGCCATCAGTGCCAGATAGCCTTCCATCACGTGAAAGGGCCTGTCGGTATAGCCGGGCCACGACCCGTCAGAGAGCAGTTCCCACCCCTGATCGGCCGCGGCCTTTTCGGCGGCGGCCATGCTGGCTTCGTAGGTGGCCCCCTCCCGCCGCACCTCTGCGCCCTGGTCGGCAAGGCGTTCTGCAAAGGCATCGGGCACGGTATCGGCGATATAGATGACGGCGCGCGCCCCGAAGGCGGCGGCCCCCGCCGCAACGGAAAGCCCGTGGTTGCCCGCGCTGGCGGTGACATAGGTGGTGCCTGCCGCCTTCGCGTCCTGCGCGTCCCGGGCGATGACATAGGCAGCACCCAGCGCCTTGAAGCTGCCCAGCCCCATGCGCCCGCGCTCATCCTTCAGCCAGACTTCGGCGACGGATGCTTCCACGGCGATGGCCTCCGCCTGAACGAGCGAGGTCGCGTTTGCGACGGGGCATCGGGTCAGCAACGCGCGGGGGGCGTCGGCATCCGTCGATGGGGCGGGTATGTCTTCCAGCCCGGCGATGGGCAGAGGGCGGGATATGTGCAGAATGTCCATGTGGTACGGGGGCACGAGCCGGACCATTCCGTCAAGTCCTACCGTCCCCGGGAAGTGCCGGGCCGTAACTCAAGGATCCCCCCGGCAAGGCGCGCCCGCGCGACCCCATTCCAGAATATCCTGCGCGAGGGAGGTCACACCGCCGGGCGGGACGGTGCGGTCCGGCCCCGGCGCAAAGCTCCATGCCACGAAGGCCGAAATGCGCACATGTGCGGCAAGCGCTGCCGCATCCCGGCCATCGGTACGCGCGGGATCACGCAGTTTGCGGCAAAGCGCCGAACCGGAAAGACCGCGCCAGCCAAGGGAAGCGGGCGGCAACCGCCAGGCGTCATCGACGGCGGGCGGCGCATGGGGACGCTGCAGAACCGGCGCACGCGACAGGTGGCAGGTCCGGCAGGGCAAGGTCTCCGCCCCGATCCGGCTGGCCCCGGCGACGATGTTCATCCCGTGCAGGGCTCCCCCTCCCTTGCCCAACCCGTCCCAGGCGGGTCGGCCATCGTCGCCGACGTGGCAGTTCGTGCAGCGGGGATGGGTCGCGACCGGCTCGATGCGGTCCCACGCGGCGAGGCCATCCAGCGCGGCGGAGTCCGGCTGCTGCGCGGCACCCGCAACGGCAACGACCGAGAGGCCAAACGCCAGCGCCGCGCAGACAACCGCGCGGCGCCAACCAAATACCTTACAGTGAAAGAGGCCCGTCTTCAGAATTCCACGACGGCGCGGATCGACTTGCCTTCATGCATCAGTTCGAAACCGTGATTGATCTCTTCCAGCTTCAGCTTGTGGGTGATCATCGGGTCGATCTCGATCTTGCCGTCCATGTACCAGTCCACGATCTTGGGCACATCGGTACGGCCCTTTGCGCCGCCGAAGGCAGTGCCGCGCCAGACGCGCCCGGTTACAAGCTGGAAGGGCCGGGTCGAGATCTCGGCGCCCGCGGGGGCGACACCGATGATGATGGACTCCCCCCATCCCTTGTGGGCGCATTCCAGTGCGTCCCGCATGACCTTGGTGTTGCCCGTCGCGTCGAATGAATAATCCGCCCCGCCCTTGGTCAGCTCGACCAGATGGGAAACGATGTCGCCGTCGATCTTCTTGGGGTTCACGAAATCGGTCATTCCGAAATGGCGGCCCATCTCTTCCTTGTCGTCGTTCAGATCGACGCCGACGATCTGGTCAGCCCCCGCGAGCTTCAACCCCTGGATCACGTTGAGCCCGATGCCGCCCAGCCCGAAGACCACGCAGCGCGCGCCGATCTCCACCTTGGCGGTGTTGATCACCGCGCCGATGCCCGTCGTGACGCCGCAACCGATGTAGCAAATCTTGTCGAAGGGCGCGTCCTTGCGCACCTTGGCCAGTGCGATTTCGGGCACGACCGTGTGGTTGGCGAAGGTGGAGCAGCCCATGTAGTGGTGGATGGGTGTGCCATCGAGCATGGAAAACCGCGTCGTGCCATCGGGCAGCAGGCCCTTGCCTTGGGTGATGCGGATCTTCTGGCAAAGGTTCGTCTTGCCCGACAGGCAATATTCGCATTCGCGGCATTCGGGAGTGTAGAGCGGGATCACGTGATCGCCCGGCTCCAGCGTGGTCACGCCTTCGCCCACTTCCAGTACGACACCCGCCCCTTCATGGCCGAGGATGGCGGGGAAGATCCCTTCGGGATCGTCGCCGGAACGGGTGAATTCGTCCGTATGGCACAGGCCGGTGGCCTTGATCTCCACCAGCACCTCGCCCCGCTTCGGGCCCTCGAGGTTCACTTCCATGATTTCAAGCGGTTTTCCGGCTTCGACAGCGACGGCGGCACGGGTCTTCATCATGGGGCATCTCTCCGGGTTCTGGTTGCGGGCCGAGAGGACCAATCGGGCCGCGGGATGTCAAGTGCGCCAAGGTCGCAGATGGCTCTGCCTCACGCGTCTGTCATCAGGCACGCACCGGGGCGTTCGTCTTGATCCGGCGCAGGATCACATTGGTCTGGGCCGAATTCACTACCGGCTGCATGAAGAGGAACTGTTCGAGAAAGGCGTTGTAGCTGTCGATATCGCGGCACAGGACCCGCAGGTGATAATCTGCCTGACCGGTCGTGGCATAGACGTCCATCACCTCGTCCCGCTGCCGCACGGCGGCGATGAAACGGTCCAGCGCCTCGGTGTCGTGGCGGGTAAGATGCACATGCACGATGGCCTCGAACCCGAGGCCCAGCGCCTGCGGGTCGACCACGGCGGCATAGCGGGTGATGATGCCCGCCTCCTCCAGCGCCTTCACGCGCCGCCAGCAGGCCGAGGCGGAGATGTTCAACTGCTCGGCAAGCTGGGCATTGGGCAGCCGGGAATCCCGCTGCACCAGCAACAGCAGTTTGCGGTCGGTGTCGTCCATGCGCGAATTATCCGCTTTTCGTCCAGATACCGGACAATCCTTTCACATTGTTATGCGCTGCGCACCCGAAAAGAACGCATTCCGCGCCCGCCCTGCGCTATGCTGGAAACAGGAGGACCCCATGACCGAACCCGCGCCCGATTTTATCCGCTACCGGTTGGACGACCGCTACACCGCCACCTCGGGGCGGGTCTTCATGACCGGCACGCAGGCGCTGGCGCGGATCATGCTGGATCAGGCCCGCCGCGACCGGGCGGCGGGGATGAACACCGCCGGCTTCATCTCCGGCTATCGCGGCTCGCCGCTCGGTGGGCTGGATCAGGAATTGTGGCGCATCGCGAACCGGCTGCATGAGAACCGCATCCGCTTTTTGCCGGCGGTGAACGAAGATCTGGGCGCCACCGCCGTTCTGGGTGCGCAGCAGGCGCATCTGGACCCGCAGGCGCAGGTCGAAGGCGTCTTTTCGATGTGGTACGGCAAGGGCCCCGGCGTCGACCGGTCGGGCGATGCGCTGAAACACGGCAACGCCTATGGTTCGGCCCCGAAGGGCGGCGTGCTCGTCGTGGCGGGGGATGATCACGGTTGCGTCTCGTCCTCCATGCCGCATCAATCCGATGTGGCCTTCATGTCGTGGTTCATGCCCACGCTGAACCCCGCCTCGGTCGGGGAATATCTGACCTTGGGGGAATACGGCATCGCGCTTTCGCGCTTCACCGGGACATGGGTGGGGTTCAAGGCGATCTCGGAAACGGTGGAATCTGGGGCCAGCATCGCGCTCCCGCCGGATCGGCAGTTCCGCCAGCCGGATTACACCGGCCCCGAAGGCGGCCTTCATGTCCGGCTGGGCGATCTGCCCTCGCCGCTGATCGAAACGCGCCTGCATGACAAGCTGGAGGCGGTACAGGCCTTTGCCGAGGCCAATCCGATCGATCGCCATGTCTATGACATCCGCGAGGCCCGCTATGGCATCGTCACAACCGGGAAAGGACATCTCGACCTGATGGAGGCGCTGCGCCTTCTGGGATTGGACGAGGCCGCCTGCCGCAGGCTCGGCATCGACATCTACAAGATCGGCATGGTCTGGCCGCTCGCCCGGCGCGACGCGCTGGAGTTCATGCGGGGTAAACGCGAAGTTCTGGTGATCGAGGAAAAGCGCGGGATCATCGAAAGCCAGTTCAAGGAGGCGTTCTACGACTGGCCCGGCTCCAAACCGGAACGGATGGTCGGCAAACATGACGAGAAGCTGCGCGAACTCGTACCTTGGACGGGGGAGCTTTCGCCGCTTTTGCTGGCACCCATCGTGGCGGCGCGTCTCGCCGCCTTCTTCCCCGAAGAACACCTGCCCGAAAAGGCCGCCGCCCTGACCGACACGCCGCCGCGCTTGCTGAACGTCTCTGGTGCCACCCGCACGCCCTACTTCTGCTCGGGCTGTCCGCACAATACCTCCACCCGCCTGCCCGAAGGGTCGTCTGCCAATTCAGGCATCGGCTGTCACGTGATGGCCAGCTGGATGAACCGCGAAACCGCCGGTTTCGCGCAGATGGGCGGCGAAGGGGTGCCTTGGGTCGCAAGCTCGATGTTCAACGGCGGACGGCACGTGTTTCAGAACCTCGGCGAAGGTACATGGTATCATTCGGGCTCGCTGGCGATCCGTCAGGCCGTCGCCGCAGGTACGAACATCACCTACAAGATCCTCTATAACGACGCCGTCGCCATGACGGGCGGCCAACCCGTCGACGGCCCGGTGACGGTACAGGGGATCGCACAGGCCGCCCGCGCCGAAGGCGTGACGCGCATCGCTCTCGTCTCGGACACGCCGGAAAAGTTCCTCCGGTCCGACTTCCCGGCGGGCACCAGCTTCGATCATCGGCGCGACCTCGATACCGTGCAGCGCGAGTTGCGCGACATCCCCGGCGTGACCGTCCTGATCTACGAACAGACCTGCGCCACCGAAAAACGCCGTCGCCGCAAACGCGGCCTGATGGAGGACCCGGCGAAATTCGTGATGATCAACGATTTGGTCTGCGAAGGCTGCGGGGACTGCTCGGTTGAATCGAACTGCCTGAGCGTTGAGCCCAAGCGTACTGAATGGGGCACCAAACGGCAGATCAACCAGTCTACCTGCAACAAGGACTATTCCTGCCTGAACGGTTTCTGCCCCTCCTTCGTCACCGTCGAAGGCGGAAAGCGGCGGCGGAAGAAGGGCGTCGATCTCGATCCGCTGACGCTGGCCCATGCCCTGCCCCAGCCCGATCTGCCAAAGCTCGACACGCCGTATGATCTGCTCGTGACGGGGGTGGGTGGCACCGGCGTCGTGACCGTCGGAGCGCTCATCACCATGGCTGCCCATCTCGAAGGACGCGGCGCATCGGTGCTGGATTTCACGGGTTTCGCGCAGAAGTTCGGCACGGTGCTCGGCTATGTCCGGCTCGCAGAAACGCCCGATGCGCTGCATCAGGTCCGCATAGAGGCGGGGGCCGCCCATGCCGTGATCGGTTGCGACGCCGTGGTCAGTTCAGCGTCCAAAGCCTCCGCCCACTACCGCAAAGGAACGCGCATGGCGCTGAACCGGGCCGAGATGCCAACCGGCGATCTGGTGCTGAACCGCGATGCGGATCTGCGCATCGATGACCGCGAAGCCGCTATCGCCTCTGTTGTGGGGGCCGAAAACCTCAGCGCCTTTGACGCGAACCGCATGGCGCAAACACTGATGGGCGATGCGGTCTTTGCCAACGTGATGATGCTCGGTTTCGCGTGGCAAAAAGGGCTGGTGCCCGTCTCGCTCATGGCACTGGAACAGGCGGTCGAGCTCAACGGCGTTGCCGTCGATAGCAACCGCGAAGCGCTCGCCTACGGGCGCATCATGGCCGCAGACCCCGGGCGGCTCACCCCCGTGCTGCCGCAAGAGGAACCTGCCGACGAAAGAATCGACACCCTTGTTGCGCGCCGGGCCCACTATCTGACAGGCTATCAGAATGCCGCCTACGCCCAGCGCTACCGCGACACACTGAGAAACTTCGCCAATGCACTGCCGAATGGCACAGAAGCGTTGCAAGCCCCTGCCGCGCGCGCGCTCTTCAAGCTCATGTCATACAAGGATGAATACGAAGTCGCGCGGCTGCATCGGGACGCGGGCTTTGCCAAACGCATCGCCGAGAATTTTGAGGGGGACTACAAGGTGCATTACCACCTCGCCCCCCCGCTTTGGCCCACCGGGCGCGATACCCGCGGCCGCCCCCGGAAACGCAAGTTCGGCCCGTGGATGGATACGGTCTTCGCCCTGCTGGCACGCCTCAAACCCCTGCGCGGCACTTGGGCCGATCCTTTCGCCTATGGCGCTGACCGCAAGCTCGAAATCTCTCTTGTCGGCTGGTACGAGGATTTGCTGTGCCGCGTTCCGGCGCGCGTCACACCCGATACGCTGGACAGCATGCGCGCCGTGCTCGAAGCACCGATGGACATCCGCGGCTACGGTCCGGTGAAGGAAAAGGCCGCCGAAGAAGTCCGCGCCCGCGTCGACACCCTGCTGGCCGAACCCGGCTGAGATTCACGCCCCGCGACGCCCCCTTCACCCTTTCAAAAATACTCACAAGCGGTGACCGGGCCGCCCGGGGCAACGCCGCCGAAGGAAAACCCGCCAAGGCTCAGGGCAGAATTTCGGTGTTGAAATCACCCCGCAAGGCCGCTTCGAGCAGTTCCAGATCGGGCGAACAATCGCGGTATTGATAAAGCTTGCCGGGCGGGATGACGAAGGCGTCACCGGGCTGCAGGGCGCGGTCCTCCTCACCCTCGGCACTCAGCGTCATGTTGCCTTCCATGACGAAAGTGAAGTGGATGTCGGCGTCATGCCGTGCCGGCGGGGGCGTTCCGCCCTCGAACCGCGCCACCTGAATGCCTGCGACGCCCTTGGTGCCTGCCGTGATCCCGGTATCCCGGGCGACAAAGCCCGGAATGCGAAAGGCCTCCCAAGCGGCGCCTTCCCGGACATGATGCACAAAGACCTGACCGTCCCATTCGCGCGCCGGGTCGCCCCGCCCGTTGGGCAAGGTCATCTCGTGGTCGATAGTCGTCACATGTTCCGCCGGCACACCGATTTCGATCACCTCGATGTCCGGTGACGCATGTACGACGCGGTGGCGGATACCGGGGGGCTGGGTCACGCAATCGCCCGCGTTCAGGCGGATCAACGCGTCGCCCTGATCTTCGTAGTAGATGTCGACCCAGCCACGGTAGCAATAGATCAACTGAAAACCGACCGTATGGTAATGGACCATGTCCGGCACCGGCCCCCCGTCCGGGATGCGGATATGGCTGGCGATGATCGAGCCGCCCAGCCGCGACGGGATGAGATCGCGGTAATGCATGCCCGCACGTCCGATGACCCAAGGCGCCTCGTCCCGCAACCGGCGCACGGCGAATTCGTGCTGCGTTTCGGGCTGGTCCACCGATGGGGTCAGCGGCACAACCTCCACCCGCGTGCCATTGGGCGCGGTCAGGCTGCGCGCACCACCGGCGAAATCATCGGGGCTGTCCGTCAGGATGCGCAGCACGCCGGGCGGCACATCCGCGCCCTTCTCGATCCGGACCCTGAGGCCATGGCCGGAAAAGCTCGCCACCGAAGGATCATCCGCCGGGAAGATCGTTTCCAACCGCATCCCGAGGGTTCGGGTGAAGAAGGGCAGATCGTCGCGCAATTCCTGCGTGGGCAGCAGGACTTCGGCCTGGATGTCGGACGGCGGCATGGAAACTCCGATGGGGATGAGTGTCGTGCGGATTGGTATCACACGGGACGCGGCACGCAATATTCCGGGCGGGATTGTAAGGCCCCCCTGCCGCTTTCCGTCAAACCGATTGACCGTTTCGCCCTCCTGCAGCACTCTGGGACAGGGGCACCGCGATACCTGACGCCCCCCGGAACCAAGGGAGTTCATCGCATGAACTTGACATACCGCCCCGCAACCGCACTGGGACTGATCCTCGGCCTCGCGCTGGCCGGTACCGGCGTCGCTGCCGCCGAGCTCGTGGTTGGCATGCAGCAGGAACCCACGACGCTGGACCCGACAGCGGATGCCACCGCCTCCATCGATGCGATGCTGACGCAGAACGTCTTCGAATCGCTGACCATCGTGAACGAAAGCGGCGAGGTGGAGCCCAACCTCGCCACCGGCTGGGAGGTTTCGGATGACGGTCTGACCTATATTTTCACGCTGGCCGAGGGTGTCACCTTTCACGACGGTTCGACCTTCGATGCCGAAGACGTCGTCTTCTCCTTCGATCGCGCCATGGCCGAAGACAGCGTGAACCCCTCCAAGGACATCTTCAAGACGATCAAGGATGTACGCGCCATCGACCCCCGCACGGTAGAGATCGAGCTGTCCGAAAAGGATGCCTTCTTCCTCTTCAACATGGGTCAGGGTGACAGCGCCATCGTGGCAAAGGAAACAGTAGACACCAATGCCACCGATCCGGTGGGCACCGGCCCCTTCAGGTTCGATGGCTGGACCCGCGGCGACCGGCTGACGCTGGTGAAGAACCCCGATTACCGCGATGCGGGCGATGTGGCGCTCGACCGGGTGGAATTCCGCTTCATCTCCGATCCAGCGGCGGCGACGGCGGCAATGATGGCCGAGGAGTTGGATGCCTTCCCCGGTTTTCCCGCCCCTGAACTGCTGCCCCAGTTCGAGGCCGATCCGCGCTTCAACGTGAATATCGGCTCGACCGAGGGCGAAGTCATCCTTGCGATGAACAATGCCAAGCCCCCCTTCGACAACCCCGACGTGCGCCGTGCCGTGGCCACGGCGATCGACCGCGAAGAGATCATCGAAGGCGCCATGTACGGGCAGGCCCTGCCCATCGGCAGCTTTTACCCGCCGCATGGCACCGCCTATGTCGATCTGACGGATGCCTATCCTCACGACACGGCCAAGGCCCGGCAGATGTTTGAATCCGCGGGTATCGCGGGGCAGACGATGACGCTGCGCGTGCCGCCCTTCCCCTATGCCATGCGCTCTGCCGAGATCATCCAGAGCCAGCTTGCCGAAGCCGGCATCGACGCCAAGGTGGAGAACGTCGAATGGGGTTTCTGGATCGACGAGGTCTACAAGCAGAAGAACTACGACATGACGATCATCGCGCATACCAGCCCCAACGACATGGGCAATTTCGCGCGCGGTCCCGACTATTTCTACGGCTACGATGACCCGCAATTCACCGCCCTGTGGAACGATATCCAGACCGAAGCGGACCCGGAGCGGCGCAACGAGTTGTTGCGCAAGGGTCAGCAATACCTGAGCGATCAGTCGGTGCACGCGTTCCTGTTCCAGCTTCCGCTGCTGGGCATTTTTGCCAAGGATGTCGAAGGCTACTGGGCGTCGTCGCCCGTGCTTTACATGCCGCTCAAACAGGTGAGCAAAGGCGGCTGAGCCCGCCGAAGCGGCCTGTGCGCCGAGACGCAGCGCAGGCCGCCCGGGTAAGGACGCTGGAACCGGATGGGATATTTCCTTCTTCGACGGACGGCGGGATTCATCGCCACGCTTCTGGTGGTGTCGCTGGTCGTCTTCGGGATCATGAACGTCCTGCCGGGCGATCCTGCGCTGACGATCCTCGGGCTCGATGCCACGGATGATGCGCTGGCGGCCCTGCGCACTCAGCTTGGCCTCGATGCGCCTGTGCATCTGCGATACCTGTCGTGGATCGGCAATGCGCTTCAGGGCGATCTGGGGCAGAGCCATTCGTTCCGCGTTCCCGTCTCCGGGTTGATCGCGGAACGGCTGCCCATGACCATCTCGCTGGCGGTGGCGGGGATGCTGCTGACGATCGTGATCGCGCTCGGGCTGGGCATCGGCGCTGCCGCGCGCCACGGCGGCCCGGGCGACTGGGGGGTAATGTTCCTCAGCCAGCTCGGCATCGCCATTCCGGCCTTCTGGCTGTCGATCCTGCTGGTCCTGCTTTTTGCGGTGAAACTGCGCTGGCTGCCGCCCGGCGGCTTTCCCGGCTGGTCCGATCCGGTCGCCGCGATGCGGGCCCTGCTGCTGCCCACCATCGCGCTCGCACTGGTGCAATCGGCGGTGCTGGCCCGGGTGACACGCTCCTCCGCGCTGGAGGTCATGCGCCAGGATTTCGTGCGGACCGCCCGCGCCAGCGGATTGTCGCGCCGGCGCACGCTCTGGCGGCATGTGCTGCCCAATGCACTGGTTCCGATCATCACCATCGTCGGCATGCAGTTCGCCGCACTGGTCACGGGAACCATCGTGATCGAGAACGTCTTTTACCTGCCCGGTCTGGGGCGGCTCATCTTCCAGTCCATCGCCAACCGCGACCTGCCGACCGTGCAAGCGCTTGTCATGCTCTTCGCGGCCATCGTGGTGACGGCGAACTTTGTCGTGGATCTGCTCTATGTGGTGATCGACCCCCGACTGAAGGCACGGGCCTGATGCGCGCCCTGCCCGCCAATTTCATCCTCGGCGCCGTGCTGGTATCGATCGTGGTGGGCATCGCCGCCCTGTCATTGGTCTGGACACCGTGGGACCCCACGGCGCTCAATATCCGAAACAAGTTCGCCGACCCCTCGGACGCGCATTGGCTGGGGACGGACCAACTGGGTCGCGACGTGGTATCGCAGTTGATGGCGGCGGCCCGCAATTCCATGGCGGTGGCGCTGATCGCGGTGCTCGCCGGGGGCGCTATCGGCGTCTCGCTGGGGCTGCTCGCCTCCGCGCTCGGTGGCTGGGTGGAGGATATCGTGATGCGGCTGGCGGACCTCGGCTTCGCCTTTCCCGCCCTGCTTTTCGCGATCATGCTGGCGGCGGTCTTCGGCCCGTCGCTCACGAATGCCGTCATGGCCATCGCCTTTATCAACATCCCGGTGTTCGCCCGGGTGACCCGTGCCTCGGCCAACCAGATCTGGACACGTGACTACGTCGCCGCGGCGCAAGCTGCAGGGCTCAGCCGCTTTGCCATCAGCCGCGACCATATCCTGCCCAATATCGGGGCTGCGGTGATCGTGCAGGCCACCATCGAATTCGCTGTCGCCATCCTCGCCGAAGCGGCACTGAGCTATCTTGGTCTCGGCGCCCAGCCCCCCGCATCCAGTTGGGGGCGGATGCTCGCAGAGGCGCAGACGCTCATGTACCTCGCCCCGCAACTGGCCATCTACCCGGGGCTCTGCATCGTTGTGGCGGTGCTGGGCTTCGGGCTTCTGGGCGACGGTTTGCGCGACATCACCGATCCGCGGCTGTCCAGGGCGCGCGCCGCATGATCGAGTTGCAGGATTTCTCCGCCGCCTTCGGGCCCGCCGTTGCCCTGCGCAGCGCCAGCCTTCGGATCGAGAGGGGCCAGCGGCTGGGCGTCGTCGGTGAAAGCGGTTCCGGCAAGACGATGCTGGCCCTCTGCCTGATGGGCATGGCCCCCGAAAGCGCGCGGCTGACGGGGCATCTGCGCATTGACGGTCGGGATATGACCCATGCGCCCGAGACTGCTTGGCAGGCCATGCGCGCCCGCCGCGTGGCGATGATCTTTCAGGAGCCGATGTCGGCGCTGAACCCCTTGCGCCGCGTCGGCGACACGCTGATCGAACCGATGCGCGTTCAACTGGAGATGACCCGGGGCGCGGCCCGGACCCGGGCCCAGAGCCTGCTGGAAGAAGTCGGCATCCCCGAGCCGGAGGCGCGCCTGCGCCAGTTTCCCCACGAACTCTCCGGCGGGCAGCGGCAGCGTGTTCTGATCGCACTCGCCTTGGCCTGTGATCCCGATTTGCTGATCGCGGATGAACCGACCACCGCGCTCGACGCCAATGTGGCGCTGCGGATCACCGATCTGCTGGTTCGGCTGGCAGAGGAGCGGGGCATGGCGCTGGTCTTCATCAGCCACGATCTGGCGGCGGTGGCGCGTGCCACGCGGGACATTGTGGTGATGTACGGCGGCGACATGGTCGAACGGGGCACGACCCGCAGTGTGCTGGACGACCCGGCCCACC
>NZ_LWGH01000226.1:0-18620 GCF_001635395.1 Sulfitobacter sp. HI0129
GCACAGGATCGTTACCGGAATCGAACGGATTGTCGAAAGGGCTCATGAAAATCTCGCGGTGCAGCCGGGGCGATGTGCTTCGGGTAATACGACGCGGGGCCGGCAGCAATATGGCATCGCAAAGGGTCCGGGGCTGCTTCTGTCCTTTTCATCCGGAGGGCGCTAGGGAGGGGCATCCATTATCGAAATGCGCCCTGCCCAATGACGATACCACCGCCCTCACACCTTTTGCCCGAAGACGCGCGCGGGTTTCTCGCGCGCTGCGGTCTTGCAGACCGCGACCTGCAGGTATTCGCCGCCGATGCATCGAGACGACAATATACCCGCCTTTTCGGGCAGGACGTGATCCTGATGGACGATAGGCACGATCCCGCAGGTTTCGCCGCCTATCTTCAGGTCTCCGCCCATCTGAACGAAATGGGCCTTTCCGCCCCCCGGGTCCTCCATGCGGAACCCGACCCGGGTCTCGCCCTGCTGGAGGATTTCGGCGACGACACCTATGCGCGCTGCCTTGGAAGCGGCAGTGACGAAGAACACCTGTACGCGCTCGCCGTGGATGCGCTGCTTTATCTGCATCACCACCCCAAAGGCCCGGCCATCGAAAGACCCCTTTATGACATGGAGGTCCACCTTGATGAGTTGTCGATCTTTTCCCGGTGGTACGCGCCAGCAATGCGCCCCGATCTTGATATAGCCGCTTTCGACAAGGCGTGGCGGGCGCTCTGGTCCGCTGCCCTGCGCCCGGTGGCGGATCGATATGAAACCCTGGTGCTGAGGGATTTTCACATCGACAACCTGATGCTGTTACCCGGCAGGGAAGGCGTGCGCGCCTGCGGGCTGCTTGATTTTCAGGATGCGATCCTCGGCCCCTGTGAATATGACCTTGTTTCCCTGCTGCAGGACGCCCGGCGCGACATCGATCCCGCACTGGAGGAGCGCTTGTTCCAACGCTACTGCGCCGGTGCACCGGATATGCTGGGCGATGTAGAGCAGATCCGCCAGCGCTACGCGATACTGGGCGCCCAGCGACATGCGCGCATCCTCGGCGTTTTCGTGCGGCTGCATCAGAGGGACGGCAAATCCCGTTATCTGCCTTTCATGCCGCGCGTGCTCACCCAGTTTGAACAGGCGCTGGCTGCGGCAGATTTGGATGAGATCTCGGGCTTTCTGGATGACACCTTGGGGGATTGGCGGGACCTGGCAAAAATCTCCGATATGGCGGCGGGCTGAGCCGCGGCGCCCAAGCTGACCTCAAACCGGTTCGACCAGTTCCGCGCCCTTCGCCCGGTTGGAGTTCACTTCGCGCCCCACACGGTGCCAGGTGAGCGTCTCTTCGGGGGCGGGTTGCAACAGGGTCGCGGCGCCTTTGCCCTCCTCCCCCAGCCAGAGAGGCATATCGGGTTCTTCGATGATGACCGGCATCCGGTTGTGAATGCGCCGCATCGGGGCGTTGGCGGCGATGGTGACGACGGCGCAGGTGGCATGGCGGGCCCCGTCGCCGTCCTTCCAATCCTGCCAGATGGCGGCAAAAGCCAGCGGTGCGCCATCGCTTCGGGTGATGTACCACGGATCACGCCCGCCTTCGGGATCCTTGGTCCATTCGTAAAAACCGCTCGCGATAATGAGGCCCCGCCGCTCGCGCACGGCATTTCGGAAGGCGGGCTTTTCTGCGACGGTCTCTCCCCGCGCGTTGATTAGCAGCGGGCCGTCCGACATCTTCTTGTACCATGGCGGCAGCAGCCCCCAGCGCATTGAACGCAGGGCGCGGCCCGCATCAGCCCCGGATGTCACGATATGGACCTGTGTCGTCGGGCAGACGTTGTAATTCGGCACCTCGGGCAGATCGTTCGCCGGTGCAGCGGCAAAGATCGACGCCATGGCATCATGCGGCAATGTGATCGCCATGCGTCCGCACATGTTGGATACCTCAGGTTTCGCTGCCTCCCCCGGAATATAGGCGCACGCCCCACGCCCCGCAAATCCGCCTAGGCGATAGGCGGCACAACTGACGGAGGCGAACCGCCGATCGCGGCACGCGTGACTTTTACCCCCCTCGTCTTTCTGCGAAAGAGACGGGCAACGTTTCACTTCCAAGGCCCCTTCATGCTTCGTCAACTGCTTCCCGTCAGCGCATTGTTCCTCGGCTCCGCCTTTCTGCTCTTTGGCGGGGGGATCAATGGCCTCATCCTGCCGGTGCGCGGTACGAGCGAAGGGTTCTCCTCCCTCTCACTCGGCATGCTGGGCACGGGCTGGGCACTGGGTTACGTGTCGGGCTGCGTGCTGACGGCGGGACTTGTTTCACGGGTGGGGCATATCCGTGCCTTCGGGGCCATGGCCGCGGTGGCGGCCATTACCATCCTCGCCAGCGCCCTGCTGATCACGCCCTGGGCGTGGATCGTGCTGCGGGGCATCTGCGGCTTTTGCTTTGCGGGCACGGCGATGATCGTCGAAAGCTGGCTGAGCGACAGGACCGACCCGGAGGCGCGGGGCCGCATTTTCGGCATCTACACGATGGTGAATCTGGGGGCCACGACCGCGGGGCAGATGATGCTTACCCTGGGCGATCCCAATGGCTTTGCCTTCTTTGCTCTGGCCGCGATCTTTTATTGCCTCGCCCTTGTACCCACCGCCGTCACATCCAGTTCCACCCCGCCCCCGCTCGCGTCGGTCAAGCTGAACATGCGGGCGCTCTGGCGCAATTCCTCGGTTTCGGTGTTCAGCGTTTTTTGGGTGGGCGTGTCTAACGCAGCCTTCGGTACGCTTGCCGCCGTCTATGCGGAGCGGATCGGGCTGGTTCTGGCAGCGATCGCCTTTTTCACCTCCCTGCCGATCCTTGCCGGTGCTGTCATGCAGGTGCCGGTGGGCTATCTGTCGGACCGGATGGACCGGCGGAAGGTTCTCATCGGTATCGCGGTGTTGGCCCTGCTGGCGGACGCGGGCTTTCTAGTCCTCGCACCCGAAAGCCGTGATCTGAACCTGCTGCTCGCTTCCGTTCTTGGGGGGTCGATCTATGCGATGTATCCGGTGATCGTGGCCCATGCGAATGACCACGCCGAACCGGGCACCTCGCTGCAGATCTCCGGCGGGCTGCTGATGACCTACGGCATCGGGTCCATCGTGGGACCGCTGCTGGCAGGCTGGGCCATGGAGGACCTTGGTCTGCGCGCGCTTTTCGGCATGACCGCGCTGTCACATATCATGATCGTCCTGTTCACCATGTACCGGATCACCCGGCGCGAAGCCCCGTCCGAGGCGGAAAAGACGGTCTTCCAGCCGGCCACGGCAGGCAGAACCTCCACCCTGCAGACCATGCCCCTGAGGAACGGAGACCCCGCGCCCGGCACTGCAGAGCAACCCGCCTGAGAAAGCACAAAGGGGCGTGGCCACACCGGCCACGCCCCTTTCATTCTGAAACAGCTATTTACTTCGCGACGATACGCCCGTCGGTATAGGGTTTGTAGGGCGCGTTCTGGGCCAGGAATTCCGCCGTCACATCCGCGAGGTCGGGGCCGAAGTCATAGGCATTTTCGGCTTCCTTGAACATCGCGTAGCCGTCCCCGCCGTTGCGCACGTAGTTGTTGGAAACCACACCATAGGTCTTTTCCGGCTCGAGCGGCTGACCGGCGATCATCACATCGCTGATACGGCTGCCCGCCGGCTGGCTCGCATCGAAGGTGAATGTCATCCCCGCGACCTGCGGGAAACGGCCTGCGCCTTCCTCGATCTGGGAAACCCCGTTCTCCAGCGCTTCCATCAACTGCTCTCCACTGACCTGAAAGGTGGACAGCGTGTTCTGGAACGGCAGTACCGTCAGCACCTCGCCCATGGTGACATCCCCCGCGTCGATTGAGGCGCGCAAACCGCCGCTGTTGGCGATGGCGACGTCGATCCCCTGATCGGCCACCCGGGCGAGCATCGCATCGGCCACAAGGTTGCCCATGGCGCATTCACCGGCACGGCAAATGTCGCGGCCCCCCTCGATCGCCTCCTCTGCCTGGGCCACCACGCGGTTGCGGATTTCCTCCAGCGGTTTTGCAGCCTCGCCAATGCGGTCCACGGTCGAGCTATCCTCCGTCACTGCGGCGTCGAGCAGAAGCGGGTCACCCACGGCTTCGATCACGCGACCTTCGTCATCGAAGGTGACATTCAACTCCCCGAGGAATTTACCGTAGGCATAGGCCTGCACGATCGCCGTTTCGCCCTCCATGGTGGGATAGGGCCCTTCGGCGCGTTCATGCGTGTTGCTGAGCAGCGTGTTGGAATGACCGCCGACAATCACGTCGACGCCGGTTGTTTCCCGCGCGACGCGCTGGTCCACGCCGAAGCCCGAATGGCTGAGCACGACGATCTTGTTGACGCCCTCTTCTGTCAGGCGGTCGACCTCGGCCTGCACCGCTTCGACCGGGTCGGTGAAGATGATGTTGTCACCGGGGCTGGCGAGTTCATGGGTGTCCTGCGGGGTCAGACCGATCAGCCCGATCTTTTCGCCGTTCTTCTCGATCACCGTCGATTTGCGGATCGCATCCGCCAGCAGCGGCTCACCAGAGACATCGGCGTTCGACATCAGGATGGGGAATTCAACCGCATCCACGAAACCCTTCAGCACTTCGGGGCCGTCGTCGAATTCGTGGTTGCCCACGGTCATCGCGTCATAGCCCATCTTGTTCATCATTTCGGCGGCCAGCGCACCCTTGTAGTGGGTGTAGAAGAGCGTGCCCTGGAACTGGTCGCCCCCGTCCACCAACAGCGCATTGTCGGTCCGGCCCCGCGCTTCGTTGATGGCCGTCACCAGCCGGCCCGAGCCGCCAAAGCATTCGCCGGCGCTGTTGTCCTCGGCGGAACAGGGGCCGTCATACTTGCTGATCGGCTCGAACCGGGCGTGGAAGTCATTGGTGTGCAGGATGGTCAATTTGTACTCGGCGGCTGCCATTCCGCTGGTCATGGCCAGCGCGGCGGCGCTCGTCAGGAATCGTTTCATCGGTCTTCCCCTGTTGTGTTGATACCGCATGGTGGCGCGCGGCCCGGAGGGAGTCAAAGCGGATATGGCACTGCCCCAGCGGCAGGTCGCGCAGCGTCCGGTCAAAGGCGGCGCAGGCGGCCTTGACCGGACCTTCCCGCGCGGGCACTACGGGCCCATGTTGATCTACAAGATATTCCGGTCCGACGAATGGGCCGCGCTGCGCCGGGACGGCCATACCAAAGGCGCCCCCATCGACGTTTCCGACGGCTATGTGCATTTTTCCACCGCCGAACAGGCTCCCGAAACAGCAGCGAAACATTTCGCGGGGGAGGAGGGATTGTATCTGCTGGCGCTTGATGCCGATACGCTCGGCCCCGAGTTGCAATGGGAGCCTTCGCGCGGCGGTGCCCTTTTTCCCCACCTTTACCGGGACCTGCGGATGGAAGATGTCGCCTGGGCCCAGCCGCTGCCGCTCGAAGACGGCCAACACCGCTTTCCCGCAGGTTTCGAAACGGAGGAACAATGACCCGATATATCGATCCGGACCGCGCGCAGTTCGATGCTTTCAAAGCTCTTGACCGGGATGCGCCGCTCGACATGTTCAACCTCGTCAAACTGCAGGACAAGGCCAATTATCCCGGGGATCACGGTCTTGCGCGGGATGGGCTGACCGGGGCGGACGCCTATGAGCTTTACGGGAAGGAAAGTGGCCCTGTTTTCGCCCGTGTGGGCGGAAAGATCGTTTGGCGCGGGCAATTCGATCTGACGCTGATCGGCCCGCAGGATGAAACCTGGGATGTGGCGTTCATTGCCCGCTATCCCAGTGCCCATGCCTTTCTGGAAATGATCTCTGACCCGATCTACAAGGACGCCGTGGTGCATCGGCAGGCGGCGGTGGAAACGTCCCGCCTGATCCGCACGCAGAACCTGCCCCTGACTGACGGCTTCGCGTGAACGCGCTTTTCGAACGGCTGGGCCTGCTCGCCCTGCACCGGCTCGACCCGGAGACGGCCCATGGCCTTGCCCTTCGCGCGCTCAATTCCGGTCTGACGCCGGCACCGGGGCCCATCACCTCCCCCCAGTTGAAGACCACGCTTGCGGGGCTGGCCTTGCCGAACCCCGTGGGTCTCGCTGCGGGTTTCGACAAGAACGCGACGGCGGTAAAGCCGCTGCAACAGGCCGGTTTCGGCTTTCTGGAGGTGGGCGCCGCGACGCCGAAGCCGCAGCCGGGCAACCCGCGCCCGCGGCTTTTTCGCCTGTCCGAAGACCGCGCGGCGATCAACCGTTTCGGGTTCAACAACGATGGCGCGGAGGAGATCGTATCCCGCCTCGCCCGGCCCCGGGACCCGGCGGTACCCGTGGGTCTGAACCTCGGTGCCAACAAGACCTCGACCGACCGGGCCGCCGATTTCGCCACCGTGATGCGTGCGGCCCGCGACCATGTGGATTTCGCCACCGTCAATGTCTCCTCCCCGAACACCGAAAGGCTGCGGGACCTGCAGGGCAAAGCGGCCCTTGCGGGATTGCTCTCCGGGGTCATGTCAGAACGCGGTGCCTGCCCGGTCTTTCTCAAGATCGCGCCGGACCTGTCCGACGCCGAAATAGCCGAGATCGCAGAGGTAGCGCAGGAAGCGGGTGTCGCCGCCATCATCGCCACCAACACGACGCTCGACCGGACCGGCCTTTCCAGCGCCTACGCGCAGGAAACCGGGGGCCTTTCGGGCAGACCGCTCATGGAAAGATCGACCCGCGTATTGGCACGGCTTTCCTTTTCCACCGATGTGCCGCTGATCGGCGTGGGCGGCATCGCAAGCGCGGAGGACGCCTATGCGAAGCTTCGGGCCGGTGCCTCCGCCGTACAGCTCTATACCGCGCTGGTCTATGACGGGCTGTCGCTGGTGAGCCGCATCGTCGAAGGGTTGGACGGGCTTCTGAAACGCGACGGCTTTGCCTCTGTCGCCGATGCGGTCGGCACCGGGCGGGAGGCCTACCTTTAGCCCGCAGTCGCCTTGCCTTGCCTGAGGGGCGGGGGCGGCGCATCCGCATCGGCTTCGAGCGAGGGATACCGCAGGCCCAACGTAATGCCCCGGGCGACGAAAGACGCCAGAAGGGATAGCCACAGCCCGTGATTGCCCAAGGCGGGCACCAGTACCAGCGCAAAACCCACGTAGATGGCGAAGCTGATCGCCATCATGTTGCGCATGTCGCGTGACCGTGTGGCACCGATGAAAATACCGTCCAGCATCCATGCCGCCCAGCCCGCGACCGGGGCCGCCACCATGTAGGGCAGGTAATCCCGCGCCACGGCGCGCACCCCGGTCGCGGTCGCCATCAAATCGATGATCGCACCCCCTGCCAATGCGAAAGCGATTGCCATCCCGACGCAGGTGGCCAAGCCCCAGCCGCTCGTCAGCAAGGCGCCTCGGCGCAACACCGCACGCTGCCGCGCGCCCATGGCCCGCCCCACAAGCGCCTCGGCGGCATAGGCGAACCCGTCGAGCGCGAAGGCCGTGATCATGAGGAACTGCAACAGCACCTGATTGGCGGCGAGTGTGACATCGCCCAGCCCCGACCCCATGAAGAGGAAGGACACGAACATCGCCTCCAGCAGCATGGAACGGATCAGGATATCGGTATTCACCCGCATCATGTGCAGCCAGCGCGGCCCGTCAAAGACCTGGGCCCAGTTGCGCCATTCGGGCAGGCGGAACGCGGCCCGGCAAAACCACAGGCCCAGCGCGGCACCAGACCATTCCGACAGGAAGGTCGCGATGGCCACCCCCTGCACCCCCCAGTCGAGCCCCAGAACGAACCACAAATCGAGCACGATGTTCAGCCCGTTCATCCAGAGCTGGATGGCCAGAACGGCGCGTGTGCGCTCCTGCGCGATAAGCCACCCGGTGATGGCGTAAATCGAAATCGCCGCCGGGGCCGACCAGACGCGGATGGCCATATATTGCTGGGCCAAGCCTTCCACCTCTGCGGAACCGGGCGAAAGCCGGAAGGACGCCCAAAAGAGAGGCAGTTGCAAAAGGATGATCGCGGCCCCTGCCCCTGCCCCGATCAACAGCCCGCGGGTAAGCAGGGCGGCGACTTCGGCATCGTCCCCGTGGCCCGCGGCCTGCGCCGTCAGACCGACAGTGCCCATCCGCAAGAAGCCAAAGATCCAGTAGAGCGCCGAGAGGATGATCGCCCCCAGCCCCACCGCGCCGATGGGGGCGGCAAGGCCCATCTGGCCCACGACCCCGGTATCGACCGAACCAAGGATCGGGACAGTGGCATTGGAGATGACGATCGGGACCGCGATGTTGAGAACCCGGCGATGGGTCACGACGTCGCGCGGTTCCAGCGCGCCCTTGTCGACGGCACGGACCTCCGCGTCGCTGAGAGGTTCGTCCACCGGATCAGCCCTGACGCCGGGGGATCACGAAATGGCCGGTAGCCTGGGCAAAAAGGCGCGCCCGGTTGTCCTGCCAGGCCTCTACGTGAACCGACGCATAGCGACGGCCAGAACGGTTGATGCGGGCGCGGGCATAGGCATCCCGGGGCAGGCCCGACCGCAGATAATCGACAGTGAAGTCGATCGTCTTGGGCAACCGGGGAAGATGCGCATGATCGAGGTTATCGAGATCGAGCGCACCGCTTTCCATATCCTCCCAGATCAATCCCCAGCTGAGCGTGACAATCGCCGTCATCTCCAGAAATGCCGCCGTCACCCCACCGTGGAGCGCGGGCAGCAGCGGATTGCCGATGAGCGTATCGTTGAAGGGTAGAAGCCCGGTCAGCTCATCCCCCCGCCGTTCGAACCGGATGCCCAGAAACTGGATATAGGGCACACCTTCGACAAGCGCGCGCAACACGCCATCCCGCCGCTGCTTGACCACCTGAACGGGTTCGGGGCGTTTCGAAAAGCTCATCTTTTGCCCTCCACCGTGAAGGTGCCGGTCGCGGTGGCGACCGGGTTATCGGCATCATCGTCGGTGGCCGTGGCCCGGACGAAGGCCACCGACCGGGTGACATGATAGCAGGTCGCGGTCGTGCGGATCCGTTGCCCGGGGCGCGCCGCGCGCAGGTATTCGATGCGCAGATCCATGGTTGCCGTCCCGGCGGGATTGGTCGGATGGCTCATCACCGCTGCCCCGCAGGTGGTATCCATTAGGGCCGATACCGCACCGCCGTGAATCACCTTGGTCACCGGATCGCCGATGAACCGCTCGTCATAGGCCATGGAAACAACCGCGGTACCGCGTTCGATATCCTCCACCTCCATCCCCAATGCCACGGCATGCGGCAGGGCCTGTATGAATTGCCTCGCCATGCGCGTTTTGTCTGACATGTATCGCGCCCCTTTTTCCTGCCTGATGAACTTTATCCGTTGATGCCTTCCAAAGGGCAAGAGGACCTGTTGCTCATTCATCTGCTTGGACATAGCCTGTGGCGGAGGAGACCGCCCATGGCCGACGACCGCCTGACTTTCAAGGAAATGTGCGCTACGTTCGACGTAACGCCGCGCACGCTGCGCTACTATGAATACATAGAGCTGCTGCAACCTGACCGCGAAGGCCGTGCACGTTTCTACGGGGCACGGGAACGGGCGCGGATGAAGCTCATCATGCGGGGGCGGAAATTCGGATTCGCGCTCGAAGACATTCGGCAGTGGCTGCTTATCTACGAAAAAGAAGGCACCGACGCCCAGATGCGGACCTGGATCGAAATGGCGGACCGGCAGTTGGCCGAACTGGCCGATCAAAAGGCCCAGCTGGAAGAGGCGATGTCCGAATTGCAGCGCCTGCGCGACGACACCGCCGCCGCGCTCGACTGATCCGAAAACCTTTCCCTTAGTTTGAATCGCTGTTTTCCCCCGATCCGGGGGCAGAACACCGCTGTATCATCCCGCTGACGCACTAGGTCGTTACGTCAACTTCACAAGTGACGCGACGTCCAGCTTACGTCAACGTAAGGCATCGCTTTATATCCACCCCGAGTACCAAGATCGATCATCGAAAGCCAACCGACCCCAGAACGGAGGGACGTCATGACCGAAGATACAAAAACAATTCGACAGATGTGCGACGCATTTGACGTCACGCCCCGGACATTGCGCTTTTACGAAGCCAAGGAACTGCTGTTTCCGATCCGGGACGGGCAAAAGCGCCTCTTCACGAAACGGGACCGCGCCCGGCTCAAACTGATCCTGCGCGGCAAACGCTTCGGCTTTTCGCTCGAACAGATCCGCCAGCTGCTCGATCTCTATCACATGGGGGATCAGCAACATACGCAGATCGCCCGCACCTACGAGATCGCGAAAGAGCGCCTGGCCGATATGGAAGCCCAGCGCGACGAGCTGACCGAAGCGATCGAGGACCTGCAAGCACAGATCAAATGGGGCGAGAAGATGATCTCCTCCATGAACAATTCGCGCAAGGCGGCGGAATAACCGCCCCGCGCCGTCCGAACCAAAGATTCCCAACGGAGACACCATGCCCAGCTATACCGCCCCCATCGACGATCTGCAGTTCGTGTTGCACGACGTACTGAACGTCACCGAGCAGAGCACACCCGGCTACGACGAACTGGAACCCGATTTCACCGCGGCCATCCTCGGCGAAGCGGGCAAACTCACCTCAGAGGTTTTGGCCCCGCTCAACACGGTCGGCGATACCGAGGGCTGCCGGTTGGAGAACGGGGTGGTCTACACGCCCAAGGGGTTCAAGGAAGCCTTCGAAAAGGTCAAGGAAGGCGGCTGGCCCGGTCTGGACATGCCCGAGCAATACGGCGGCCAGAACATGCCCTATGTGGTGGGCACCGCCGTGGGAGAGATGTTTTCCGCCGCGAACCAGGCCTTCACCATGTATCAGGGTCTGACCCACGGTGCGGCCTCCGCGATCCTCGCCCACGGGACCGATGGCCAGAAAGATACCTATCTGCCCAAGATGGTTTCCTGCGAATGGACGGGTACGATGAACCTGACGGAACCGCACTGCGGCACCGATCTGGGCATGATGCGCACCAAGGCCGCCCCGCAGGAAGACGGCAGCTACAAGATCACCGGGCAGAAGATTTTCATCTCTTCCGGCGAACATGACATGGCAGACAACATCATTCACCTCGTTCTGGCCAAGATCGAAGGCGGCCCGGAGGGGATCAAGGGCGTGTCGCTTTTCATCGTGCCGAAATTCATGGTGAACGAAGACGGCTCGCTGGGCGAGCGCAACGGCGTATCCGTGGGTTCCATCGAGGAAAAGATGGGCATTCACGGCAATTCCACCTGCGTGATGAACTACGACGGCGCGACCGGTTACCTGTTGGGCAGTGAGCATAAGGGCATGCGCGCGATGTTCACCATGATGAACGAAGCCCGCCTGGGCGTCGGCATGCAGGGTCTCGCCCAGGCAGAGGTCGCCTATCAGAACGCGCTGATCTACGCCAAGGACCGGCTGCAGGGCCGCGCTGTCACCGGCGCCGAGAATCCCGACGGGCCGGCCGATCCGCTCATCGTGCATCCGGACATTCGCCGCTCGCTGATGGACCAGAAAAGCTTTGCCGAAGGCGCGCGGGCGTTCATCCTGTGGGGGGCCACGCTTATCGACGCCGCGCATCGCAGCGGTGACGCCGATGCGGACGGGCTCGTGTCGCTGATGACGCCGGTCATCAAGGGCTTCCTGACCGATCAGGGCTACGACATGACCGTCAAGGCACAGCAGATCTACGGCGGCCACGGCTACATCGAAGAATGGGGCATGTCGCAGTTCACACGCGACGCGCGTATCGCGATGATCTACGAAGGGGCCAACGGCGTTCAGGCGCTCGACCTCGTGGGCCGCAAACTGGCCGCCGACGGCGGCAAGCACGTGATGGCTTTCTTCGACATGGTGAAAACCTTCATCCGCGACAATTCCGGACAGGATGCGGAATTCGACAAGGCGTTCATGGAACCGCTGAAATCCGCCAGCAAGGATTTGCAGGCCGCCGGGATGTACTTCATGCAGAACGGGATGAAGAATCCCAATGATGCGCTCGCCGGTTCGAACGACTTCATGCATATGTTCGGTCACGTCTGCCTCGGCCTGATGTGGGCAAAGATGGGGCTCGCCGCAAAGAAAGCGCTGGCCGAAGGAAAAGGCGACGCCGCGTTTTACGAAACGAAGCTGACAACCGGGCGTTACTACATGGCACGCCAGTTGCCCGCGACCGCGCTGCACCTCACCCGCATCCAATCGGGCGGCGAGACTGTCATGGCGTTGGAGGCGGCGAACTTCTAAAATCGGCGGCGGGGGATCCCCCGTCTGCCACCTACGGAGACCAGATGCCAAAACGCTTTCGCCTGACCCGCCGCTTTCCCGTCGCCATGACCGAAGACGGCTACCGGCGGCTGAAGAAATTCTCCGCCGATGCGGGGCTCGACGAGGGGGAGGCGCTGTCCTTCCTGTTCGAGAACTTCAACAGCGTGATGAACGAGGAGAACCTCACGGCGCGGCTTCGGCTCTTCAATTCGGAACTGGACGACCGAAAACGCTGACGAACCTGGGAGGGGGGTACATGACACAGATGCAGACCGGTCCGTCCTCCTGGATGACCGACGAACATCGGATGATTGCCGAGCTTACGGCGCAATTCATCACCAAGGAATGGACCCCGCGCTTCGCCGAGTGGCGCGAGCAGGGCATGATGGATCGCAGCGCGTGGAATGAAGCGGGCGAACTGGGCCTGCTCTGCCCATCCATTCCGGAAAACTACGGCGGCGCGGGGGGAGACTTTGGCCATGAGGCGGCGATCCTCATCGAGGTCTCCCGCGCGAACCTCGCCTCATGGGGGCATAGCGTTCACTCCGGAATCGTGGCGCATTACCTGCTGGCCTACGGCACAGAAGAGCAGAAGAAGCGCTGGCTTCCCAAGATGGCCAGCGGCGAGATGGTCGGCGCCATCGCGATGACCGAACCCGCAACGGGTTCCGACCTGCAGCGTATCTCCACCCGCGCGACACGCGAAGGGAACGCCTACAAGCTCAGCGGGCAAAAGACTTACATCACCAACGGCCAACACGCGGATCTCATTATCGTGGCGGCCAAAACCGATCCGTCAGAGGGCGCAAAGGGCGTCTCCCTCATGGTGGTGGAGACGGACGGGGCCGAAGGGTTTCACCGCGGGCGCAACCTCGACAAGATCGCGATGCATGCGTCAGACACCTCCGAATTGTTCTTCGACAATGTGGAAGTGCCGCCTGAAAATCTGCTCGGTCAACAGGAAGGCCGCGGCTTTTATCAGATGATGGAACAGCTTCCGCAGGAACGGCTGATCATCGGGTGCGGTGCCGTGGGCGCCATGGAAGGCGCTGTCGAACGCACCATCGCCTATTGCAAGGAACGCCAGGCTTTCGGCGGCCCCCTCACGCAGTTCCAGAATACCCGGTTCAAACTCGCCGAATGCAAAACCCGCACTGCCGTCGCCCGCAGCTTCCTCGATTCCTGCATCGCCGAACATCTGGCCGGGGAATTGACCGTTGAAAAGGCCGCCATGCAGAAATACTGGCTGACCGAGACACAGGGACAGGTGCTCGACGACTGCCTGCAACTGCACGGCGGCGCCGGGTTCATGCAGGACGTCGCCGTCGGCGAGATGTGGGCCGATGCGCGCGTTCAGCGCATCTACGGCGGAACGAACGAGATCATGAAGGAACTGATCGGGAGGTCGCTGTGACCCGGTCGGCCAAGGAGAATGACGCTTGCCGCCGGACCCTCCGGGGGGAGTATTTGCGGAAGGGTGAAGGATGGAAGACGTCCCCCCGCTACCGACCCTTTGGCCTTGAAGGAACGCCTTCACCCTTTGCGGTCATCGGCTCTCCAACCTGTACCGCATGCCAAGTTTTCAGCCAAACCGGTTCACAAACCGTAAATTTTCTGCCCTTCACCCTTTTTTCAATACTCCACGGGGTCCGGGGGTGTGAAACCCCCGGCGCCCGAGCCAGAAAGGACGGACCGACATGACGATAAAGCTGCACTGCTTCGGGGAATCCGGCAACGCCTACAAGGCGGCCCTTGCCCTTGAACTGTCCGGATTGGACTGGGAACCTGTCAAGGTGGACTTTTTCGGCGGGCAGACGCGCTCCGCCGACTACCGGGCGCAGATCAACAACATGGGCGAAGCGCCCGTGATGATCGACGGTGATGTCCGGTTGACCCAATCCGGGGTCATCCAGGATTATGTATCGGAGAAGAGCGGCAAGTTCGGCGGAGCGAACGCGGAAGAGCGGCGCGAAATCCTGCGCTGGGTGCTGTGGGACAATCACAAGCTCAGCTCGAATGCCGGGGTCACCCGCTTCCTGATGAACTTCCTGCCCGAGGACAAGCGCCCGCAGGAAGTGATCGGCTTTCTGCAGGGGCGCTTGGCCGGCGCCTATGCGGTTCTGGACGACCATCTGAAGGACCGGGACTGGATCGTGGGCGATAAGCTCACGAACGCCGACCTGAGCTGCTGCGGATACCTCTATTATCCCGAGCCTTTCGGTTTCGACCGCAAGGAATGGGGCAACATCGACGCGTGGCTCACGCGTCTGTCCGAAACTCCGGGCTGGAAAGCCCCCTACGACCTGATGCCCGGCAGCCCTGCTGACCGCGCCTGAAAAAGGAGAGAACGATGACCGAAGCCTATATCTATGATGCATTGCGAACCCCGCGTGGCAAGGGCCGCAAGGACGGCGCGCTGCACGAAGTGACCGCCCTGCGCCTCAGCGCCGAAACCCTCAATGCCGTCAAGGAGCGTAACAACCTCGAAGGTCATGCCGTCGAGGACGTGATCTGGGGCAACGTCACCCAGGTGATGGAACAGGGCGGCTGCCTTGCACGGTCCGCGGTTCTGGCGTCCGACCTTGACGAGCGTATTCCCGGCCTTGCGATCAACCGGTTCTGCGCATCCGGCATGGAAGCCGTGAACCTTGCCGCAAACCAGGTAAAGGGTGGCGCGGGCAACGCCTATATCGCCGGCGGCGTGGAGATGATGGGCCGCGTGGCCATGGGGTCGGACGGTGCCGCGATGGCGGTGGACCCTACCCTTGCCATGGAAAAGTATTTCGTTCCGCAGGGCATCTCTGCTGACATCATCGCCACCGAATACGGCTTTTCCCGCGATGAGGCGGACCAGCTTGCCATGCAGTCCCAGCAGCGTGCGAAGCGGGCTTGGGACGAAGGCCGCTTCGACAGGTCGGTCATCACGGTGCGCGACCAGAACGGCCTGCCGATCCTAGACCATGACGAATACATGCGCCCGCAGACCGACATGCAGTCGCTTGGCAGCCTCAACCCCGCCTTCCAGCAGATGGGGGAGGTCATGCCCGGTTTCGACAAGGTGGCACTGATGAAGTACCCCCACCTTGAGAAGATCAACCACATCCACCATGCGGGCAACTCCTCCGGCATCGTGGACGGGGCGGCCGCGGTTCTGATCGGCAACAAGGAATTCGGCGAGCAATACGGGCTGAAGCCCCGGGCCCGCATCAAGGCCACCGCAAAGATCGGGACGGACCCGACCATCATGCTCACCGGTCCTGTCCCCGTGACCCAGAAGATCCTCAAGGACAACGGGATGAACATCAACGACATCGACCTCTTCGAGGTGAACGAGGCCTTTGCCGCGGTTGTCATGCGCTTCATGCAGGCGTTCGATGTGGATGACAGCAAGGTCAACGTGAACGGCGGCGGCATCGCGATGGGCCATCCTCTGGGTGCGACGGGGGCGATGATCATCGGCATCCTGCTCGACGAGATGGAGCGGACCGACAAGGAAGTCGGTCTGGCGACCCTCTGCATCGCGTCGGGGATGGGTGCGGCGACGATCATCGAACGCGTATGACCTTGGATCTTCAGGAATTCGCGGATGAGGTGGTCGATGCGATCAGGAGGGAAGACGTCGACGCCTACCTCAGCCTGATGGCGGTGCCCTACCAGATCGTGACGGCCACGGAGTCGCGCACGATCGAAAAGATGGAAGGGCTGGCCGATCACTTCGCGACCTATTGCAAGGGTCTCAGGCAACTTGGCTTCGAGGACCTGTCGCACAAGATGATCTCGACCACGCTTCTGGGGCCGGACCTTGCCGTAGGTATCTACCAGACGGACCTCTACCGCGACGATCACCTCTATGTCGCGCCTTTCCGGTCCGTCGTGACCGTCAGGCGGGGCGAAGACCTGAAATGGCGCGCCGTGGCATCGGCGCACACCATCAATCACGCGGACTGGACCGGGCGGATGGACGCGGTTTCAGGCTCCACAAATATCTAGGTAAAGGAAACCTTTGCACATGACCGATTTCACAATGCAGACAGGCGATGACGGGATCGCCATCATCACCTGGGACGTTCCGGGAAAATCCATGAACGTGATGTCCTTCGACGGGCTGGTCGAAGTGGGCCAGCTTGTCGATGACGCGCTCGCGGACGAAGCCGTGAAGGGCATCATCATCACTTCAGGCAAGGAAGGGTCATTCGCCGGTGGCATGGACCTGAACCTGCTCGCGAAGCTGAAGGCGGACGCGGGCGACGATCCTGCCAAGGGCCTTTTCGAAGGCACGATGAAAATGCACGAGATGCTGCGCAAGATCGAGCTGGCCGGCATGGACCGCAAGACACAGAAGGGCGGCAAGCCGATTGCCTCTGTCTTGCCCGGCACCGCCGCAGGCATCGGGCTCGAACTGCCGCTCGCGACGCACCGCATTTTTGCCGCCAACAATCCCAAGGCCCGCATCGGCTTGCCCGAGATCCTTGTCGGCATTTTCCCCGGTGCTGGTGGTACCACGCGCCTGACGCGCAAACTGGGCGCCATGGGTGCCTCGCCCTTCCTTCTGGAAGGCAAGATGGTGTCCCCCGACGCGGCCAAGCGTGCCGGCATCATCGACGAAGTCAGCGACGATCCGATGGCGGACGCTCGCGAATGGGTGCTGAATGCCAGGGACGCCGATCTGGTGAAGCCATGGGATGCCAAGGGCTACAAGATGCCCGGCGGCGCCCCCTACCATCCGGCGGGCTTCATGACCTTCGTCGGCGCCAACGCAATGGTCAACGGCAAGACCCAAGGCGCGTTCCCCGCCGCGAAGGCACTGCTGTCGGCGGTCTACGAAGGCGCATTGGTCCCCTTCGACACCGCCCTGAAGATCGAGGCACGCTGGTTCACCTCCGTCCTGATGAATCCCTCCTCCGAGGCGATGATCCGTTCGCTCTTCCTCAACAAGGAGGCGCTCGAAAAAGGCGCGGTGCGGCCCGAAGGCGTACCGGACCAGCGGGTGAAGAAACTCGGTGTACTCGGTGCCGGCATGATGGGTGCGGGTATCGCACTGGTATCGGCACAGGCAGGCATCGAAGTGGTATTGATCGACCGTGATCAGGAAGCCGCCGACAAGGGCAAAGCCTATTCCGAAAGCTTCATGGACAAGGGTATCGCCAAGAAAAAGGCAACGCCCGAGAAGAAGGAAGCCCTCCTGAACCTCATCACGGCGACGACCGATCTGGAGGCGCTGAAAGGCTGCGACCTGATCATCGAAGCCGTTTTCGAGGATCCGGGCGTGAAGGCCGAGATGACAAAGAAGGTCGAGGCCGTGATCCCCGAAGACTGCATCTTCGCGTCAAACACCTCCACCCTGCCCATAACCGAGCTTGCCAAGGCATCGAGCCGGCCCGAGCAGTTCATCGGCATTCACTTCTTCTCTCCGGTCGAGAAAATGCTGCTGGTGGAAATCATCAAGGGCAAGGAAACAGGCGACCGCGCGGTGGCCAAATCGCTCGACTATGTCCGGCAAATTCGCAAGACCCCGATTGTCGTCAACGATGCGCGCTTCTTCTATGCCAACCGCTGCATCATTCCCTACGGCAACGAAGCGACGCGGATGATCACGGAAGGCGTCGCACCGGCGCTGATTGATCATGCCGCGCAGCAGCTCGGTTTCCCCGTGGGGCCGGTGCAGCTCGGCGACGAGACATCGATCGACCTTGCGACCAAGATCATGCGCGCCACGAAGGCGGCGATGGGCAATGCCTATCCAGCCTCCGAAGCGGATGACCTGATCGTGTGGATGGAAGATCTGGGCCGTCTGGGACGCAAGGCCAAGGCCGGCTATTTCGAGTATGACGACAAGGGCAAGCGGCTTGGATACTGGAAAGGCATCCATGACAAATATCCGCTGGCCGATGAACAGCCCGACCTGCGGGAGGTACAGGACAGGCTGATGTTCGCGCAGGTTCTGGAGGCCGTCCGCGCGCTGGAAGAAGGCGTGCTGGAAGACATCCGCGAAGGCGACGTCGGTGCCATCCTCGGCTGGGGCTTCGCACCGTGGTCCGGTGGCCCGTTCAGCTGGCTGGACATCATCGGCGCGCCCTATGCCGCCGAGCGCTGCGATCAGCTGGCAGAGAAATATGGCGAGCGGTTCGAATGCCCCGCCCTGCTGCGCGAAATGGCCGAAAAGAACCAGACGTTCTACGGTCGTTTCGGTCCCCAGGCGGAAGCCGCCTGACCGGGCGCCAACGATTACGGACACCTGAACAGGAAGGGAGCCGTCAGGCTCCCTTTTTTGTTACTTTTTCCGATTTTCCTTGTGTTTCTAAGGAACTTCCCTGCCGCCCAAAGCATTTAATTTACGAAGCAACTGATAAAGGAGATAGAGATGAAACGCTTTGCAT